>DATFQL010000236.1:0-3079 GCA_035264305.1 Candidatus Limnocylindrales bacterium
GCCGTCTTCTATCCGGAGGACGAGCGGTATCTCATCGAGCGCGACCTGCGCGCTTCCCACTTCGACGTGGACGCGTACGAACCGGGCTTCGATGATCGGCCTGCGCAGCTCCGCGGCGAGCAGGTCGTCCTCCGCCCGCTCGCGTCGGCCGATGTGGAGCGGATGGCCGCGATTCAGGCCGAGCCGGAGGTCTCGCGCTGGTGGGGACCGCCGGACGCGACCGAGCTCCGCCGGCAAGCGGAGGGACGCTCAGACGACAAGGCGCTCGCTATTGAGGCAGAGGGCGAAGTCGTGGGCTTGATCCAGTACTACGAGGAGAACGAGCCCGACTACCGGCACGCGGCGATCGACATCTTCCTCGCCGAGCCGGCGCAGGGTCGCGGGCTCGGCCCGGACGCGGTCGGAACGCTCGCGCGCTACCTAATCGACGAGCGGGGTCACCATCGCCTCACGATCGACCCGGCCGTCGACAACACGCGCGCGATCCGTGCCTACGAGAAAGTCGGCTTCCGTCCCGTGGGCGTCATGCGCCGCTACTGGCGGTCTCGGGACGGCGAGTGGCGGGACGGGCTGCTCATGGAGCTGCTCGCGGACGAGCTCGATCACGTCGCCGAAAGGAGCCGATGACGCTTCCGCGCCTCTACGACTACGTCGCGTCTGCCAACTGCTACAAGGTGCGGCTGCTGCTCGCGCAGCTCGACCGGCCCTACGAGCGCGTCGCGGTCGACATCTTCGACGGCGACACGCTGACCCGGAAGTTCGAACGCCTGAACCCGCACCGGTCGACGCCTGTGCTCGAGCTTGTGGACGGCCGGACGCTCTACGAGTCGAACGCGATCCTCTGGTACCTCGCATCGGGGACGGCATTCCTTCCCACGGACGCCTACGAGCAAGCCGACGTCTGCCGCTGGCTGCTCTACGAGCAGACGGACGTCATGCCGATGATCGGCGGCCTGCGCTTCCGCCTCGTGACAGGACGGTTTGCACCGGACAGCGAGGAAGCGCTGAGACGCCTCAAAGGCGCGCGCGAGGCGTTGTCGATCCTCGACAAGCACCTCGAGGACCAGGCGTTCCTCGCCGCCGGGCGCTACACGATCGCCGACATCGCCACCTACGCGTACTCGCACCTCGCGGGCGATGTCGGGATCGATGTCGAGGCATATCCGTCGTTCCGCCAATGGCTCGACCTGGTCGAAGCGCAGCCGCGCTTCATGGACGACCTCGAGCCCTACCCGCCGAACGCGTCCGTCCTTGCAGGGAAATCGATCTACGGGTGACGGCGCGTGCGGGCACTCCGCGCGGAGGGGGATGTAGTCCGCTGGTCGCGACGGACGTGATGCCGACCGGGGTGTGGCGATGACGGGCCATGCGGTGGTGATCGCGGGAGGAGGTCCGACGGGGCTGATGTTGGCGGGCGAGTTGGCGTTGGCGGGGGTCGACGTCGCCATCGTCGAGCGGCGCGCCAGCCAGGAGCTCGCCGGCACGCGCGCGGGGGGTCTGCACGCACGCACGATCGAGGTCCTCGATCAGCGCGGAATCGCCGATCGGTTCCTCTCGGAGGGGCAGGTGGGCCAGGTCGCGGGGTTCGCGCAGATCCCGCTGGACATGAGCGACTTTCCCACCCGGCACCCGTACGGGCTTGGGCTGTGGCAGAACCACATCGAACGCATCCTCGCCGAGTGGGTCACCGAGCTCGGGGTTCCGATCCAGTACGGGTGCGAGCTGACGGGTTTCGCGCAGGACGACACTGGCGTCGACGTGGAGCTGGCCGACGGCCGATCGCTGCGGGCGGAGTACCTCGTCGGGTGCGACGGAGGACGCAGCGTCGTACGGAAAGCAGCGGGCATCGACTTTCCGGGGTGGGATCCGACGACGAGCAGCCTGATCGCCGAGGTCGAGATGGCCGAGGAGCCGGAACTCGGCATCCGCCGCGACGCCCGCGGCATGCATGCCCTCGGTCGGGTGGAGTACGAGATCCGCGAGGGCGAGGTGGTCTACGCGAACCGCGGGCCGGTTCGCGTCATGGTGACCGAAGAGCACGTCGGAGCCACGGCCGAACCCAGCCTGCGCGATCTCAGCGAGGCGCTCATCGCCGTCTACGGGACCGATTACGGAATCCACAGTCCCACCTGGATCTCCAGGTTCACCGATATGACGCGGCAGGCCGCCGCCTACCGCGACAGGCGCGCCCTATTGGCCGGCGACGCCGCACACGTGCATTCCCCGGCGGGCGGACAGGGCCTCAACATTGGCGTGCAGGACGCGGTGAATTTGGGCTGGAAGCTCGCCCAGGTCGTCAACGGGACATCCCCGGATGACCTTCTCGACACCTATCACGCCGAGCGCCACCCGGTCGCTGCCCGCGTCTTGCCCAACACGATGGCGCAAGTCGCGCTGCTCCGTACAGATGACCGCACCAACGCCTTGCGCGACGTCGTTTCCGAGCTCCTCAGGATGGACGAGCCGCGCAGGCGGTTCGCCGCGATGATGTCCGGTCTGGACATTCATTACGACCTCGGCGACGGACACCCGCTGCTCGGACGTCGCATGCCCGATCTCGACCTCGTCACCGCCACGGGCCCGCTGCGAGTCTTCACCCTGCTGCACGATGCCCGACCGGTGCTGCTCAACCTCGGCGAGCCCGGCGCCTTCGACATCAAACCATGGGCAGATCGGGTCCAGCTGATCGACGCGACGTACAACGGCGTGTGGGAGCTTCCGGCGCTCGGGGCGGTCACCGCTCCCACCGCCGTGTTGATCCGGCCCGACGGATATGTGGCCTGGGTGGGTGACGGAAGCCAGCTGGGGCTCGCTGACGCACTGACCACCTGGTTCGGTCCGCCCGCGGCGGCGTAGCTCTTCTGTTGAAGTCTGAAGACGTCTGCGACTGCCGCCTGGCCGGGACCGACGCGTTTGGAGCGGCAGTGATCTGCGCGCTCACCGAGTCGCACTCCGATCGATGCGGCCGGTACGTATCGACCGACCCCGAAGCGCTTACTGAGCCGCGGGCCAGAGGCCGCGCTGGCGCGGCCCGTGACCCTGCAGGCGAGACCGCTCTGTCGGGGTCGGCCGAGGATTA
>DATFQL010000237.1:0-2734 GCA_035264305.1 Candidatus Limnocylindrales bacterium
GGGCACCTTCCGCTTCGAGCCGTCCGAACCGCTCCAGCCCGACACCACTTATCGCGTGTGGCTCGCGGGTTTGGCCGATGTCGAGGGTGTTCCGTTCGCCGCCACCGAACCGGTGGAGATCCGCACCGTCGCCTCGCCCAAGGTCGCCGGTATCCGCCCGAAGGACGGCACACGCCGCGTCGCCCGGAACGCGAGGATCACCGTCCGCTTCACGCAGCGCATGGACCCGGACGCGACGGCGGATGCGCTGCGCGTCACGGTCGGCGGCAAGGCGGTGAAGGGAACGATTCGGTGGTCCTCGGACAGGACACGTCTCACCTTCACGCCGCGGAAGCGTCTCGCCTACGACACCCGAGTGGTCGTGCGGGTCGATGAAACCGCGCGGTCGGCCGCTGGTGCGCCGATCGCCGCCACGAAGAAGGCCGCCTACCGGACGCTTCCACGCCCGGCGGCAGACGTAGCCGCGATCCCGACCGGCGGCGGGGGTGCCGCGTCCGGTTCGTGGACCGCCGTCGAGGCGTACTACCTGCGGCTCATGAACTGCACTCGCACGGGTGGCTGGGTCACCTCGTCCGGCGCCTGCTCGTCCCCCGGCGGACGGGACGTCGCGCCGCTCAGGCTCAGCTCCGCGATCTCGAGCCGTGTGGCGCGGCCGTATGCCCGGCTGCTCGCGACACGCAACGAGTGCAGCCACTTCATCGGTGGCAACCCCGGCGACCGGCTCCGTGCCGCAGGCTTCGGCAGCTACAACTGGGCCGAGAACATCGGCTGCCGGCCTGCGGGCTCCGCGTACGCCTCGGTGCTCGGCACCCACCTGTTCTACCAGTCCGAGAAGCCGTACAACGGCGGCCACTACCGCAACCTCATGAATCCGGCCTTCACGCGTGCTGGGATCGGGGTCTGGGTATCCGGCGGTCGCGTCCGCCTCGTCATCGACTTCTACGCCGGCTGACGGTCGTCCCGCACCCGCGGTGGGACCATCGGGCCGGAGACGGACAAGCACGGCCCGTCGAGCATGGCGGGGTGATCCGCAACGTCTGCATCCACGTCGAGAACGAGCAGCCCTTGCTCGCCGACCTCTACGACCTGCCCACCTCCGCTGACGCCGGCCTCGTGTGCACGAACGTCCGCACGATGGACGGCAAGCGCCCGGTCTTCATCGACGAGGCCGGCTCGACGTTCTTCTTCCCGTACCACGTCGTGCGGTTCCTCGAGATCCCCGAGCGCGCCATGGCGGGCCGGCGCGTCGTCAGCGCCAGGGGAGTCCCGCAGACGGCAGACGACGGCACGGCCACCGACGAGCCGTTCGATCCCGAGGCCGCGTTCGAGGACGGATCGCTGCTGCCCGTCGCCGTCGGCGCGGCCGACGAAACCGCGTCCGACGACCTGGAGCTCGAGATCGACGAGGGCTTCCTCCAGCGGATCCGGGACATCTGACCGACGGTCTCGCGGACGTTCCCGCAATCAGGCGGTGAGCGGCAGGCGACCGGGACGCGAGCACCCCGGTGCTACACTCCCGGCCGCCATGGCCAAGCATCTCGTGATCGTCGAATCGCCCGCCAAGGCGCGGACGATCGAACGCTACCTCGGTGGCGACTACCAGGTCCTCGCCTCGTACGGCCACGTCCGCGACCTGCCCGAGAACCCGGGCAAGGGCAAGTTCGGTGTGGACGTCGACCACGACTTCAACCCCGACTACGTCATTCCCGAGGACCGCCGCAAGCAGGTCACGGCGATCGAGAAGGCGGCCCGGGGCGCGGACGACGTGTGGCTCGCGAGCGACCTCGATCGCGAGGGCGAGGCGATCGCGTGGCACGTCGCGGAGGCGGCACACGTTCCCGCGGCGAAGCGCCGGCGGGTCGTGTTCAGCGAGATCACCGAAGGCGCCATCCGCGACGCCTTCGCAAGTCCCCGGGACATCGATCAGGATCTCGTCGACGCCCAGCAGGCACGCCGGATCGTCGACCGGCTCGTCGGATACACGCTGAGCCCGTTGCTCTCCCGCAAGGTCCGTGGCGGGCTGTCTGCGGGGCGGGTCCAGTCGGTTGCGGTCCGGATGGTGGTCGAGCGGGAGCGCGAGATCCGCGCGTTCACCGCAAAGGAGTACTGGACGCTCGAGGCGCTGCTCGAGACGTCGACCGGGACCCCGTTCACGGCCGACCTCGTCCGGATCGAGGGCAAGGCGGTCGACATCGGCGACGGGGAGACCGCCGAGCGGCATGCGGCCGCGATCCGCGCGCTCCACCCCGTCGTCGACTCGGTGGCGAAGCGGCAGTCCAAGCGCAACCCTGCCCCGCCGTTCACGACGAGCACGCTCCAGCAGGAGGCCAGCCGCAAGCTCGGCTTCAGCCCGAAGCGGACGATGTCGATCGCCCAGCGCCTGTACGAGGGCGTGGACACGCCGGACGGTCATGTCGGGCTCATCACGTACATGCGGACGGACTCGACGGCGATCGCCGCCATCGCGATGGCCGAGGCGCAGCAGGTGATCGGGACGCGCTTCGGGGAGCGGTACGGCACCGGCAAGGGCCGCTTCTACAAGACGAAGCAGAAGGGTGCCCAGGAGGCACACGAGTCGATCCGCCCGACGTCGTTCGGTCGCGATCCCGACTCGATGCGGGCACACCTCAAGCCCGAGGAGCTCCGCCTCTACCGCTTGATCTGGCAGCGGGCGATCGCGTCGCAGATGGCGCCCAAGGAGCTCGAGACGACGACCGCGGAGCTCGTCGCCGAC
>DATFQL010000238.1:0-9123 GCA_035264305.1 Candidatus Limnocylindrales bacterium
GCGCTCCAGAAGGCAGAGGACGTCCGGCCGGACATCGTCCTCCTTGACATCGTGATGCCGGACCTCGACGGCATCGAGGTGATGCGCCAGCTCCGGGAACGCCGCCCGGTTGCCGTCATCCTCCTGACCGCGAAAGGCTCGACCGCCGACAAGGCGAAGGGCCTCGATCTCGGCGCCGATGACTACATCGCCAAGCCGTTCCACCCCGACGAGTTGGCAGCGCGTGTTCGGGCAGTGTTGCGACGGTCTTCCGGCGCGCAGCCCGGTGCCGGCATCCTGGCGTTCGACGACGTCGAGATCGACCTCGAGCGCCGGATGGTCACCCGCAATGGTGAGCTTGTGCAGCTCTCGCGGACGGAGTGGCTGCTGCTCCAGCACCTCGCGGCGAACGCGGGAAAGGTCGTCCTCCACACCGAGCTCCTGACCAAGGTCTGGGGTCCCGAGTACCGCGACGACCTCCAGTATCTCCGCGTCTGGGTGTCCCGCGTCCGGCGCAAGCTTGGCGCCAAGCCCGGCGAGCCCGGCCGGATCCGGACGTTCCAGGGCATCGGCTATCTGCTCGATGTCGAGGGCGAGGCCACGTCGCCGGCCTCCGGCTCGCTGCACGAGGACGAGGCCGAGCTCGCGATCGACGCCGATATCCCGGTGACCGACGAGCTCGAGGAGGCCGCGGCTGCCGAGGAGGAGACGCCCGCCCGCGTGGGCTGACCGGTCCCTCTCCACACGAGCTTCGTTCGACGCCGTCGGGTTCGTCCCGGCGGCGTCGTCGCGTCTCCGCGGGCCGCGGGCGTTCCACGCGGACGGTGCCGGGGGCGCCGCGCCGCAGTGGATCGCACGGCCCGCGGCGCGCCTCCGCCGTGCTGGCGCACCCAGCGTTCGAAGCGGAGCGAATCCCTCCCGTTGGAACAACTCGTGGTCCAGTTGGAGCGAATCCCGTCGCGTGGAACACCGTGTGTTCGAACGGGAGCGATTCCTGTCCGTTGGAACGCGGCGCGATCCACCCCTCCGCGTAAGTGCCCGATAAGCGGCCATCGTCAGCATTACGTCATGGCGAGACGGCATCGAGCAGCCATCGACGGCGAGCGGATCGCGCGCCGGCTTCATGCGCAGCTCGGCGAGGAGATCCGGATTGCCAGGACAAGCGCCGGGCTGGCGCAGCGAGATGCAGCGGAGGCGGCGGAGATGTCACACGCACAATTCGGGCGGATCGAGCGAGCGCTCCTCCCGCGTCTAACATTCGAGCAGGCGTGTCGCGCAGGGATCGCCGTCGGCCTGCGGGTAGGCGCGCGAGCCTATCCGACGGGCGATCCCGTCCGCGACGCCGGTCAGCTCCGGTTGCTCGAGCGATTCATCTCCTTGCTGCCGGCGCTCGCACGCGTGGACCGTGAGGCGCCCCTTCCGATCGCCGGGGACCTCCGAGCCTGGGATGCTCTCGTCGCGCTCGGGGGTCGACGGGCGGGTTGCGAGGCCGAGACGCACCTCCGCGACGTGCAGGCACTGGAGCGAAAGCTGGCGGGCAAGGTGCGGGACGGCGGCGTGGACGTGCTGATCCTCGTCGTGAGCGACACGGTTCACAACCGCTCGGTGCTCGAGGCGCACCGCGCCGCGCTCCGGTCGCTTCTGCCGCTCGACGGTCTGGAAGTCCGGCGGGCGCTGCGGTCCGGGCAGCTGCCACGGGCGAGCGGTCTCATCCTGGTCTGACTCCGGCTGCGGCGACGCGCGGACGCTGACCGTGACCGCCGGCATAACCGCGCAGACCCTGCCACGGGCCGCCGCGCGACCCGGTACCGTTTCTCCATGCTCCGCTACAGACCGGGCGTCGCGTTGATCGTGGTGGACGTCCAGAACGACTTCGCGGACCCCAAGGGCAGCCTCAGCGTCGCGGGCGGCGAGGACGTCATCCCCGCGATCAACGGCCAGATCGAGCTCGCGCGCAACAACGGGGCTCTCGTCGTTGCGACGCAGGACTGGCACCCGCCGCACACACCCCACTTCGCGAAGGACGGTGGGATCTGGCCCGACCACTGCGTCCGCGACACCTGGGGTGCGCAGCTCCATCCCGCCCTGCAGGCACCGGACGACGTGCGGATCGTGCGCAAGGGCACGAACGGTGAGGACGGCTACTCGGCATTCACGATGCGCGACGCGACGACCGGCGCGACGATCCCCACGGAGCTGGGCGAGGTCCTCAAGGAGGCGAACGTCGACGAAGTGGTCGTCACCGGCCTCGCCACCGACTACTGCGTCCGCGCGACGGCGCTCGACTCGGCCAGCCTCGGCTTCCACACGTATCTGCTGACCGACGCCGTCGCCGGCGTGAATCTCGAGCCGGGCGACGGCGACGCCGCGATCGCCGAGATGGAGGCCGCGGGCGTCCACCTCTCGAACACGCGAATGCGGTGAGGCTGCGCGTCCTCGCCCTGGTGGTGCTGGTCACGTCCGCCGCGGCACTCGCGCTGGACCGCTGGCTGGCGGCGCGCCGAGGCCAGGGGGATCCGACAGCGATGAACATGCTCGAGGTGATCGACGCCCCGATCGAGACGACGTGGGCTGTCCTCGCCGACGTGCCGCGTCAGCCGGAATGGATGCGCGAGATGAAGCGGGTGACGATCGAGACGCCGGGGCCTGTGCGCGCTGGCACGAAGGCGCAGGCGACCGTTCGCATCCTCGGGATCGCGGTGACCGACCCGGTCGAGATCACGGAGCTCGAGCCGCCGAGGCGGTTCGCGATCCGCCACGAGGGGCGGTTCACCGGCTCTGGCCTGATCACGCTCGAGCCGGGGGCCGACGGCACGACGACGATCGTCAGGTGGCGCGAGACGCTCATTCCGCCGTTTCTCCCGGAGCTCGCGGCGCGCGCGCAGGCTCCGGTCCTCAGCCAGATCTTCCAGGGCGATCTCCGCCGGTTGAAGCGCCTCGTCGAGACCGGCGTGGCGGACGCCTGACGCCGGTGCAGGTCCACCTCGTCGACGCGACCTACGAGCTGTTCCGGGCGCACTTCTCTCCTCGCCCGCCCGTGACCGGCAGGGACGGGATGATCCTGTCCGGCGTCTCCGGGCTCGCGGAGCAGCTCCTGTATCTCCTTCGGGAGCAGGGCGGCACCCACGTGGCATGTGCCACCGATCGCGTCATCGAGTCGTTCCGCAACGACCTGTATCCGGGCTACAAGTCGAGCGCCGGGATGCCGCCGGAGCTCCTCGCCCAGTTCCCCATCGCCGAGGAGGCGATCGAGGCGCTAGGGGTGACGCTGTGGCCGATGGTCGAGTTCGAGGCCGACGACGCGATCGCCGCCGCCGCGGAACGCTTCGCGGCCGATCCCGCCGTCGAGCGGATCCTCATCTGCACCCCGGACAAGGACATGGCGCAGTGTGTCCGGGACGACCGGGTCGTGCTCTGGGATCGGCGCCGCGAGACGATCTACGACGAGGCCGGGGTGCGCACGAAATGGGGCGTCGGCCCGGAGAGCGTCGCCGATCGGCTCGCGCTCGTGGGCGACGCCGCGGACGGCTTCCCGGGCCTGCCCGGCTGGGGCGACAAGAGCGCGTCCGCGGTCCTCGCCCGATACGGGCGGCTCGAGGACATCCCGGCGAACGGGTCGCAGTGGGACGTCCGGGGCATACGCGGCGCGGTCACCCTCGCGGCGACGCTCCGGGACCACTGGGCCGACGCGCTGCTGTTCCGCGACCTCGCCCGCCTGCGGACCACCGCCGACGGCGTTCCGATCCCCGAAGAGGACGTTGAGATGCTCCGGTGGCCGGGCGCCGACCGCGCCACGTGGGAGGCGTTCTGCGACGAGTGGGACCTGCCGCGGCTGCGCGCCCGCCCGCATCGCTGGCGGGACGCCTGAGCGCCGGGGCGCCTTCCGCTACGCCTTCGCCGGCTCGCCAGACAGCTGCAGGATGTCCGCGTGGCGCGACGCGGGCGCCGCGACGAGCCCGAAGGCGCGCGTTGCCCGGTCGACGTCGAACCACGTCCCACCGCCCGTGTCGGTGACACGCGCACCGGCCCGCTCCGCGATGAGGCCGGCCGCCGCGACGTCCCAGGCGGACATGCCCCCGGACTGCACGAAGGCGTCGAAACGCCCGTTCGCGACGTACGCGAGCCCCAGAGCCGACGAGCCCATCGTGCGCGAGACGCGGATGGCCTTGCGGACGGCCCGAGCGCGGGTCGCCACGGCACGTCCACCGAGGGCGAGGTGCACGACCCAGTCGGTCAGTGCCTCCTTCTCCGACGCGCGGATGGCCGTCGTGCGGTGGTGTGCATCGCCGAGCCACGCTCCCCCGTCCGCGACGGCGCTGAACGTCTCGCCGCGCATGGGGTCGTGCACCGCGCCTGCTGCCGGTCGCCCGTCGACCACGAGTCCGATGGACACGCAGAAGAACGGAATCCCGTTCGCGTAGTTCACCGTGCCGTCGAGCGGGTCGACGATCCACGTCCGCCCGGCGGCGAGCGCCCGGGACGCCGCCGCTGCGGGGTCACGTGACGCGCCCGCGCCCGAACCCTCAGGCGCCGGTGCGTCGACACGAACGTGCGTGCCTGATCCCTGGTGTGCGCCCGACTCCTCGGCCAGGATTCCGTCGCCCGGGAACGTGCGGCGGATCTCGCCCAGGATGCGCTCCTCGGACAGGTGGTCCACCTCGGTGACGACGTCCTTCGCCGACTTGAAGTCGATCCGCTCGACGCGCTCGTACCGCTCGAACAGGAGGCGTCCTGCCTCCTCGGCCATGGAGCGCGCGAACTCGACATCCGCCGCGAACCGGCTGGCCCGGTGCGCGTCCGCTGCGTCACGCGCGGCCGACGTCACGTGTCGCAGTCCGCGGACAGCGGCTTGACCGTCGTGCCGAGGGTCGCGACGACCGCGTCGAACGTGAGGGTCTGCCCGGCCTGGACGACGGGGCTCGTCACGTACGCGGTCTCAGGCCCGATGCCGCGGATCGCCGGATCGCCGATCCTGCACGTCGTCGAGCCCGCGCTCGAGCCCCCGTTGGTGACCGTCACCGACACCCGCAGCCCGCCGTCGGTCGCTGTGACGTTGCTGATCCCGCCCTCGAACGGCCCCACGCCCGACACCGAGAGACGCGCGACGACGGCCATCAGCACCACCGCGACGGCGATCCCGACGAACACGGTGCCGTGCGCCTGCGAGGGGCTGGGCTCCTTGAGGCCAAGCGGGTTGCACCGCTCGCACATCGCCTGGCTCACGGGGATGCGTGCGCCGCAGCGGACGCAGCCGTGCAATGGCTCCTGGGCGTGCATCGGCGTGGGGGCGGAGGTCATCTGGTCAGGGGTTCGGTTGCGGCGCCGGAGCGGATCGGGTTGGACGCCCCGATGGTGCCACGGATCGGCGGGAAGCCCCGGAACCTCTATAGACCCGTTTCGAAGATCCGGATGTCCTCCGGGCCTGCGGCGTGTCCGTCGCCGCGCGTGTATCGCAGCGCGTCCTTCGCGCCGAGCGAATCGAGGTCGGCCGGAAGGCGCCCCACCATGTCCAGCACGACGGCACGGATCCGTTCCGCGTTCTGCTCGAACACCTGGAGCACGTCGTGCGCCGTGACGGCCTCGGTGCCCTCGAGGACGCCCGCGTCGTAGTCGGTGATGAGGGCGATGTTCACGACGGCCATGCCGAGCTCGCGGCAGAGGTACGCCTCGGGATACTGGGTCATGTTGATGACCTCCCACCCGGCATCGCTGAACCACTTCGACTCGGCCTTCGTCGAGAAGCGCGGGCCCTGGATGACGACAACGGTGCCGCCGTCGTGGACCGTGATGCCGTGCTCTCGGATGACCTCGAGCGCGATCCGCCGCAGCTCCGGGTCGTAGGTCTCCGCCGAGCTGACGTGGGACACGATCGGTCCATCGAAGAAGGTGTCGGCGCGGCCGCTCGTCCGGTCGACGAACTGGTCGCTGACGACGAAGTGACCGGGCTCGACGTGGAGCTGCAGCGAGCCCGCCGCGCACGGGCTGATGATCGCCTTGACGCCCAGCGAGCGCATCGCCCACACGTTCGCGCGGTAGTTGACCCTGTGCGGCGGGATCGAATGGCGACGCCCGTGACGGGGCATGAACGCGACCCGGCGACCCGCCACCGTCGCGAGGAACACGCTGTCCGACGGCGCGCCGTACGGCGTGTCGACCTTGGCCTCGCGCACGTCGTCGAGCAGCGAGTAGAAGCCCGAGCCGCCGAAGATGCCGATGTCCGCGAGGTCCGCCAAGATCCGTCTCCGCTGCGATTTGGACGGCGCATTCTCGCATGGACCCGACGCCGCCTACGATGGGCCGATGACGGAGCAGGACGCGGCGACCGACCGCAGCTGGCTCGCCGACTGGCGGCGCCGGGTCGGGGAGCTCTATGCAGAGGTCCGCCACACCTCCGCGACGGACCCGGCCGCGGCCTGGGACCGATGGCGAGCCGAGCGCGAGTCCCTCTACCGGAGCCACCCGCAATCCCCCGTCGGACCCGCCGACCGCGCATCCTTCCGCGCCCGACACTGGCCGTACGACGAACGGCTTCGGGCCACCGTCCCTCTCCGCCCCGCGCCCGCGCCGCCCGGGGGGCTCGCCCTCGCCCCGCTCGCCCTGCCCAACAGCGGCGCGGAGTCACCGGCCTTCGACCGGATCGGGGTGGTCCGCCTGCCCTTGCCCGACGGCACGAGCGAGGTCCCCGTCTTCTGGATGCGGGGGTACGCGGGTGGCCTGTTTCTTCCGCTCGGCGACGCGACGAACGGCTCGGAGACGTACGGCGCAGGCCGGTATGTCCTCGACACCGCGAAGGGCGCGGACCTCGGCGGCGACCCTGCCGCCGGGACGCTGGTCATCGATCTCAACTTCGCGTTCCAGCCATCGTGCGCCTTCGACCCGCGCTGGGCGTGCCCGCTCGCGCCGCCCGAGAGCCGCGTCGGCGCCCGGATCGAGGCCGGCGAGCGGCTCGGCTGACCGGCGATACGATGGCCTCATGCCCACCCCCGACACCGCTCGCCTTTCCGACGCGCAGCGGACGTTCCTCGCGCAGCCCAACGTCGCCACGATCGCGACGGTCGATCCCGACGGCGCCCCCCGGCAGGCTGTCGTCTGGTACCGCCTCGATCCCGACGAGCGCATCCTCCTCAACTCACGAACCCCGCGGCGCTGGTGCACCAACCTCGAGCGCGACGGCCGAGTCGCCATCTCGATCCTCGACCCCGCCGATGGCTACACGTGGCTGGGCATGACGGGCCTCGTGGAGGAGGTCGTGCGCGACGTCGAGCGCGCCCGCGACGACATCGTGGCCCTGGCCCACCGCTACCACCCCGAGGGACCCACGGCGTCCTCGATCGAGGCGTTTCGGACCCAGCCACGGGTGACATTCCTCGTCCGCGTCACGGGCATCCACGACCACCTGGAGGGTTGACGATGGCCGACACGCAGCCCGTCCGGATCGGCTTCCTCCTGTGGCCGCAGACCGCGGAGTGGCCGACGCTCCGCGACGCTGCTGCGCGCGCGGAGCAGGCCGGCGCGGCGAGCCTCTGGACCTGGGATCATCTCAACTCGATCGTCGGGCCGTGGGAAGGACCGATCCTGGAGGGGTGGTCGGTCCTCGCCGGCTGGTCGCAGGTCACCAGCCGCGTGTCCCTCGGGTTGATGGTCGGTGCCAACACGTTCCGCAACCCGGGTCTCACCGCGAAGCTCGCGGTGACGCTCGACCACCTGTCCGGCGGCCGGGCGATCCTGGGCATCGGCGGGGCGTGGTTCGAGCGCGAGCACGAGGCGTTCGGGATCGACTTCGGCAGCGGGTTCGGCGAGCGGCTGGACCGCCTCGACGAATCCGTCGCGCTCCTGCGGCGGCTCCTCGACGGTGAGCGCATCGCGCACCACGAAGGCGCGGCATACCGGATGCATGACGCGCTCGCGGAGCCGCGGCCGATCCAGCCACGGCTGCCGATCATGATCGGCGGATCGGGACCGAAGAAGACGCTCCGGACGCTCGCCCGCTACGGCGACCAGTGGAACACGTCGGCGGGGACCATCGAGGCGCTCAAGGCCAAGGACGACGTCCTGCGCGAGCGGTGCGCCGAGATCGGCCGCGATCCAGCCACGATCGAGAAGACCGTCACCGTCGACCTCGTCATCCGTGACACCCGCGAGGCGGCGCTGGAGACGTACCGGACGATCATGGCCTCGACCGGGCAGGAGTACGACGAGGACTGGGCGAGGCACGTCGGCGAGCCCGCGGCGATCGCGGACAGCCTGCGACCGCTCGTGGAGCTCGGCTTCCGGCATGTTCTCGTCGACACGCCCGCGCCGTATGACGCCGAGACGATCGACCGGATCGGCGAGGTGCTCGAGCACCTGCGCGAGGCGTGACCCGAGTCGTCGCGCTCGCGGGCGGGGTCGGCGGCGCGAAGCTCGCCGACGGGCTCCAGGCGAACGTCGGCTCGGACCTCACGGTCGTGGTCAACACGGGCGACGACTGCTGGCGTCACGGCCTGCTCGTGATGCCCGATCACGACACCGTCCTCTACAACCTCGCGGGCATCGAACAGGTCGAGTGGGGCTGGGGGATCGAGGGCGACACGCACGCGACGATGGCCCAGCTCGGCGTGTACGGCGAGGAGACGTGGTTCGGTCTCGGCGACCGGGACCTCGCCCTGCACATCGTCCGGACGGCGCGGCTGCGTGCCGGTGCCCGCCTGACCGAGGTGTGCCTCGGCGCGCAGGCATCGCTCGGGATCGCCGGGCGGATCCTGCCGATGAGCGACGACCCGATCGCGACGGAGGTCCGGACCGCCGGAGGCTGGCTCGAGTTCCAGGAGTATTTCGTCCACCAGCGGCAGGCCCCGGACGTGCTCGAGCTGCGGTTCGCCGGCATCGAGTCGGCGGCGCCCACGCCGGAGGTCCTCGCGGCAATCGAGCAGGCGGACGCGATCGTCATCGCGCCCTCGAACCCGCTCGTCTCGGTGGCGCCAATCCTCGGGGTGCCGGGGCTGCGCGACGCGATCGCCAGCGCCCGTGCCCGGGGCGTGCCCGTGGCGGCCGTCTCGCCGATCGTCGGCGGCAAGGCGCTCAAGGGCCCCGCGGACCGGATGCTCACCGCCCTCGGCCACGAGTCGTCGGCGCTCGGCGTCGCCATGCTGTACGCGGACCTCG
>DATFQL010000239.1:0-12810 GCA_035264305.1 Candidatus Limnocylindrales bacterium
CCGACCATGCCACGGTCGGTGCCCAGGTGTGGGTGAGCGCCACCACGGTGAGCGCGCCGATCGCCCACAGGTGGGGCACCCAGTCCGATGCGTCGGGCGCCGGGACGCCGAACGGGTTGAGGACGCGGAGCGCGAGCGACATCGCGATCAGCGATCCCGTCGTCGCCGTCGCGAGCTTGAGCGCCGTCGGGACGCCGTCCGCCCGTGCCGCTGTGGCCGCGCGCGAGGCAGGATCCGAGGCGACGGCCGTCCCCGCGCGGGTCACGCCCGGGCCTTCTCGGCCACCCATCCCTCGCGGAGCGCGAGCACCGCGAGCTCGGTGCGTGACAGCACGCCGTACCGGTCGAACAGCCGGCGGAGGTGGCTCTCGACCGTCTTCTCCGTGACGCCCAGCTGCGCGCCGACCTCGTCGTTCGACGCGCCCCCGCACACGAGCGTGAGCACCTCGATCTCGCGATCGGACGGGCGACGTGGCGCGGACCGGATCGCCCGCAGCATCGACGCCGAGAAGGCGGTCCCACCCGCGGCCACGGTCCGGACCGCGTCGAGGATGTCGGCGACCTCGCTCGTCTTGCGCAGGTAGCCCGCGGCGCCGCGCTCGAATGCGGTCCGGATCAGCGGCGGCTGGTCGAACGACGAGAGCAGCAGCACGGCCGGACCGTCCGCGCCGACGGCGTCCAACAGGCGCAGTCCCTCAGCCTCGCCGGCGAGCTGCACGTCCGACACGACCACCTCGCAGCGCGTCGCCGTGGGGCCGGTGAGCAGCTGGAGCGCCTCGGGGAGCGAGCGGGCGGTACCCACGAGCTCGAGATCGGCGGCCTCCGCGACGGCGCCGCCGATCGCGTCGAGGATCGCCGGATGATCGTCCACGAGCACGACCCGGACACCCGCTCCCATCCGCGCAGCCTACTCCGAGCGCGACGTCCGAACACGCCGCCCGATCGGGGTTCGTCCGGCCCTGCGGTTACGGGATTCCCCCGATCAGCCGCGGTCCCGCGCCCGCGGGGCATACTGCTCGGCGGATGGGACACGACGACGGCGGCGACGAGCGGAACGCGGGCGCGAACGCTCCCGCGCATCAGCCACCGGACACGCCGCGCCCAGCGCCTGCGCCGCCAGCCGGGCCACCCGCGCCGCCCGGCTGGATCCGGCCCGTTGCCGCGACCGTCGCGCCACGACTCGACCTGGGCCTCGTCGTCGGTCGCACGTTCGACACCCTCGGCCGCGAGTGGTCGCTGTTTCTCGCCCTGGCAATCCCCGCGGGGATCGGCGGCTTCGTCTCGGGCCTCCTCTCCCCGTCGTTCGTGGCCGTGCTCCGCGACGGGCAGCCGTCGATCGACCGGCAGGTGGCATCGATGGCGCTGCAGGCGTTCGTCGCGGTGCTCGGCGGCATCACGACGCTCGCGACCATCATCGCCGCCGATACGCTGTGGCGCGGAACGCCGGTCGGGCTGGGTGCGGCGATCGGCCGGGCGATGTCGATCGTGCCGCGCGCGATCGCGCTGTTCATCGTGGTGCTCGTCGCGACGGTGGGCCTCGCCGTCGCCCTCAGCGCGACGGTCCTGCTCCTCCAGGCCGCCGGCCCGGCCGCCGCGACCGTCGGTGCCGTCGCCGCGGTGGCCCTGCTCGTCGTCGCGATCTACGTCTCCGCGCGTCTGTCGCTGATCCTGCCCGTGCTCGTGCTCGAGGAGACTCGGGTGATCGCGTCGATCGGCCGGGCGTGGCGGCTCAGCCGCGGTCACGCCACGGTGCTGTTCTCGATCGCGTTCGTCATCGCGCTGTGCGGCATCCTCCCGACGTGGGGTGGCCTGCTGTTCGACATGTTCGTCGACAACCGGGTGATCGCCGGGATCGCGCTGGGGCTGGGGTCGATGGTCGTCGCGCCGCTGGCCGGCATCTGGACGGTCGTCGCGTGGGGGATCCTCACGGGTGCTGGATACCGCGACTCCGAGGTCATGACAACGGGGCGCGGCCGGACGATCGGATTGCTGATCGTCGCGGGCGTCGGCGTGGTGCTCGTGCTTGCCGGAGCAGGCCTCGCGGCGGCGGGCGTCGCAGAGCTGACACAACGGCCCGAGGGCATCTGAGGGACGGTTTGTCATGTCCCCCGCGTGACCGCGCGAGGGTTCTGTAACGTTTCGGGGCATACTCTCAGCGCCTTCCTATGGCATCCGCACCGGCTCGACCCTGCCCGTCGGCGTCCTCGCGACCCGCGGCGCGGCCGGGACCCTCAACTTCGGAGGTCAAATGACCCGCTCGACCCTCGCCCGCCTCGGCGTCACCCTCGCGGTCGCCGCTGCGGCCCTCGCCGCCTGTGGGGGCGCGGCCACCACCTCACCGTCGGCCGCCGCTCCGTCTGCCGCGGCCAGCCAGTCCGCGAGCGCCTCGGCGATCACGGGGAGTCCGTCCGCGTCGGCATCGGCGTCCGCCGCGCCCTCGGGATCGCCCGCAGCCCGGACCGTCCAGATGTACGCGATCGAGGGCGGGTTCCAGAACCCGCCGATCGACCCCACGCCGGGGACCGTCCTCACCTTCCGGAACCTGGGGAAGGAGGCGCATGAGCTCGTCCTGGTGAAGCGCAACGAGGACGCAACGGAGGAGCAGACGTTCGAGGACCTCTCGAAGGTCAACCCGGCCGACCTGATGAAGTTCGTCACGGTCGTCGGCGTCCTCGCCGCCGATCCGGGGCAGGAGGCGACGGGCCAGATCGTGCTCACCGAGCCCGGCGAGTACGCCGCGGTCGACCTGCTGGCGACCGGCACCGCCACGGCTCCTGCCAGCCCTGACCCGATGGCGATCCCGACCGGCGTGCCGAACGTCGCGAACGGGATGTGGTCGACGTTCACCGTGATCGAGCCCGCCGCGTCCTGACGACGGCCCCTGACACGCGCACTGACCGCCCGACCGGCTCGCCGGCCGGGCGGTTTTTTGTCCGCAACGACCCGCGCATCGTCAGCCCCCACGGGCGAAGTCAGGCGGGCGGGGCGATCACCCGCAGGGCGCCGGGGCGCACGCGCAGCTCGATCGGGGTCGTGCCCGCGACCTCACCATCCGCACGCACGTCGAGTGGCGTCGCGCTCCTGAGGACGACGGCCGAGCTGCGCACCGTCCGCACCCTCGGCTCGTATCTCCGGCGACCAGCCGCGATCGACCAGAAGTGACGCAACAGCTCCCATCGCGAGAACCGCTCGAACACCCGCACGTCGAGCAGCCCGTCGTCGAGCCGGGCGGCGGGCGCGACCGTGAAGCCGATCCCGGTGAACGGGCCGTTGGAGATGCTCGTGACGAGCGCGCGGGTCCGGATCGCCCGTCCTTGGTCCAGATCGAGGGTCATGCGGGAGGGCTGGTAGCGGAGCGCCGTCACGATCGCGCGGAGTGGCGCGACGGGGTCACCGGCGTCGAGGGCGGCACCCTCCGCGAACAGCTCGGCATGCAGCCCGACCGCAACGGCCTCGAAGAACGGTCCCCAGCCCACCACCTCGCCCACGTCGATCGCGCGGACGTTGCCGCTCGCGATGATCTCGATCGCGGCGGGGAGCTCGCGCGGGATCGAGAGGCTGCGCGCCAGGTTCATGACGCTCCCCAGCGGCAGGATGCCCAGGGCCGGCACGCTCCCGGGATCCCCGGCGCTCGCGTCCATCAGCGTCCGCGCCACGGAGCGGACGGTCCCGTCGCCACCTGCCGCCACGATCGGCTGGCGCCCGCGAGCCGCGTCGCGCACCGCGTCGGCCGCCTCGTTCTCCGAGCTCGTCGCGCACAGGTCGATCTCGAGGCCGGCCGTCGCGAACAGGTCGCGCACGCCGTCCTCGTCGAGGTCGACGTTCGTCGGCAGGCCCACCTTGCGTCCGGCGGCGGCGTTCCACACGACGACCGGGCGGGTGACGGGCGAGCCGTCGGTCACGGGCGACGTCCCAGGAGGCGGGCCTTGGTCCAGCGATACGCCTCGATGTAGACCGCGAGCAGGGGCAGCCCCACGAGGTATGACCCCAGCACGTCGGTGGGCCAGTGGTGGCCCTGCTGGATCCGGCTCGGCCCGACCAGCCCGACGAGGCCCGCGAGCGCTGCCACGCCCGCTCGCCGGAAGACCCCGTGATCCACGTGCGCCTCGACGAGGTGGGCGAGGAACCCGTACACGCCGACGTAGGTCAGCACGTGCCCGCTGGGGAAGCTCGACCCGCGGAGCGGTGCCGCGACGATCTCGACGGCGTCGGCCTGCGCCGGCCGGGGGCGTCGCGCGAGCGCCTTGAGCCCGGAGCTGAGGAGGGCCGTGGACCACGCCCCGAGCTGGAACAGCGCCTCCAGCCGGAGCCCGACGAACCACAGTCCCGCGACGATCGCCGGCGGGATGAGCCGGCTCTCCGGCGGGAATCCCGGCCACGACACGACGCGCAGGAGCGGGTCGAGCGGCCGGCCCGACCGCTGGAGCGCGCGCGAGATGGCCCGGTCGATGTCGCCGCTGCCGCCCGCGCTCACGAGGCCGAACAGGCCCGCAAATGCCGCAAGCGACGCGAGCACCGCGTTCCGTCCCGTGCGGGTCCGCACCAGCGCGACCCGGGTCGGCGCCGCGTGCGTGCGGGCGATGCCTGCCGGGGCCGCGAGGTCGGTGGCGACGGCCGCCGCCTGGTCGGCGACGGGGACGGGGGCCTCGGGCATGGCCGCACGATCCGCGACCGCGCGCGACGCGGGCGTCACGGCTGGCCGCCCCCGCGTTCCATCCGCGCCGCGACGTCGGTGCTACGGGCGGCGGATCCGGATGTCGTCGATCGCCGCCTCGACGAGGCTCTCGCCAGCGCCATCGGTGGCCTCGACGACGAGTCGGATCGTCTGGCCGGCCCACGCGGCCACCGATCTGGACGCGAACGCCCATGCCGCGTCGTCGTCGTTCGCTGCCGCCAGCTCCTCGAAGACGACGGTCCTGGTGCCGTTCTCCGCCTCGACGAGGACGCGCAGCGAGTCGGCGCTCGTGGCGTTCGAGCCGTGCGCGAGATAGAACCGGAACGTGAGCGGCCCGTAGGACGAGGCACTCGACGGCAGCTTCACCGGTCGGCTCCGCATCGTCGTCGTGCCGCCGTCGACGTCATTGCTCGTGACGCTGGTGCCGGCCCCGCCGCCGGTCACGAGGGCCTTCGAACCCGAATAGGCCGTCGTGAGCTGCTTCGCGCCGTTCGAGCTCGTCGCCGCCGGGTTCGCGACCGCCCACAGCCCCGATGTCGCGGTGTCCGTGCCGTCAGCGTTGCGCGTCCAGCCCCGGTTGATCTCGAGGTCATCGAACAGCGGCCCGCAGTCCGCCCGCGTGGCGTCCGCGCCGAGGGCGGCGTACGGGCACGCCGCGCGATTGATGAGGTGCAGGATCGCGCCGCGGTTGCGCGCCGTCTGGGCGGCAATCTTCGAGTCGTCGGGATAGTGGTCGCCCCAGACCGTCGGCGTCTCGGTGGGGTACAGCTCGTACGTGAAGGTGAAGATCCGGTACGTCGCGTACAGCCAGTCGATCTGGTCGCCGTCGGTGATGTACAGATCGGACGACTGCTGCGCCGTGTAGCCGTTCTTGGCCGCCTGCGCGCGCCCGAGCGCGACGAACGTCTTGTGGTCGAGGCTCGTCATGTCCGGGGGCACGTTGCGGTACGTGTACCCGTATGGCCACAGGATCAGCTCGCCGTTCGTGTGCAGGGTGATGTGCGCCCTGATCTGCTGGACCCCGTTGACGACGCGGCTCTTCACGAAGTCGCGGAGCGCGCGCGTCTCGGGCGCCGAGAACGCCGCCGCACCGCGGTACTGGATGTTCGCGGGGTTGCCGGACGACCCGCCGCAGCACCCGAACTTGTAGCCGTAGTTGCGGTTGAGGTCCGTGCCGACACCCGTGCTGCCCGCATTGGGCTGGCGGTTCTTGCGCCAGGCGCGGAACGGGTCCCCGGTCAGGTCGTACCGCATGCCGTCGGGATTGAGCGCGAAGATGATGAAGATCTCGCGTCCGTTCACCAGCCTCCGGACGGTCGCGTTGCTCGCGTAATCGCGTGTCAGCCAGCGCAGGGTCGCAAGCGCCTGTTCCACCGTGAGGTGCTCACGGGCGTGGTGAAGGGCGTCGATGAGCACCTCGGGCTCGGCCTCGTCCGTGCCGACGTTGTCACTGATCTTGGCGGCCCAGATGTCCCGACCCTGGTAGCTCGTGCCGATCGAGAAGACGTCGACGAGGCCGGGGTAGTTCGCCTCGGCCTGCTGGATCTCGGCGACCATCTCCGGGAGGTTGTGGTAGCCGCTCATGTTGGACGGGAAGTTGGGCTCCGCCGCGGCCACGGCGGCGGGGGTCGCGAGGGGGCCGAGGATTGCGGCGGCGAGGCCGACGGCCGTCGCGAGCGGGACGATGGACGGGTGGCGGAGGGAGGGTCGCATCGGCGGAGCGTGCCAGACCGCACTGCACCGCACCATGCTGCAATCGGGCCATGTGGTAATAGGACCCAGCAGTCTTGACAGTGCAACGTGAGACTGTTACGTTCCTCCGCATGCCGGACGCTCCGTACTCCATCGCGGACCTTTCCCGCCTGTCGGGCGTGACGCCCCGCACCGTGCGCTACTACGTGGCCCAGGGGCTGCTGCCGTCGCCGGAGCAAGCGGGTCCGAGCACGCGCTATGGCGAGGGCCACCTCGCCCGCCTGCGGCTGATCCGGCGGCTCCAGCGGGAACACTTGCCGCTCGCCGAGATCCGGGCACGGCTCGCGCTCGTGGGGGACGACGAGGTCGAACGGCTCCTCGTCGCCGACGTCGACCGCAGCCTCGAGCCCTCACAGGACCGCGCGCTTGCGTTCGTTCAGGACCTGATGGCGCAGTCCGGCGTGCAGCCGCGCGTCGGGGGGACACGTGGCGTCGCGCGTGCGACGGCGACATACGAGCCGCGCATCCCGGACGGGTATCCGCAGCCGACCGCGACGCCGGCATCGGCGCCGGCACCTTCATTCCCCGCGGTGCCGGCCCCCGAGCCGCGCAACCCGCTCGTCGACCGCTCCACCTGGGAGCGGCACGCGCTGACCGCAGACGTCGAGCTTCACGTGCGCCGGCCGCTCGACCGGCGCAGCAACAAGCGCGTCGAGCAGCTCATCCGGATTGCCAGGGAGCTGTTCGACGACGAGTCCTGAGCCCTGCACCACGCCTGCACAACCCTACCGAGACCGCCCCATCCGGCCTCACCACCCGCTCGAGGAGGCCATCGTGTCCGACCCCATTACCCACCGTCGCGTCGATCAGCTGCTCACCGTCCGCCCCGACCGGACGCTCATCCGCGCCCATGCCCGCAGCGAGCGGTTCCTGCTCGTGGACGTCGTCGCGCCCACCGTCGCACCCGACCCCAGCCGGCGCCGTCCCCCGGTCAACCTCGCGTTCGTCCTCGACCGGTCCGGTTCGATGGGCGGCCAGAACAAGCTCGGGCTCGCGAAGCAGGCCGTCGTCGAGGCGATCCACCGGCTCGAGGCCGAGGACCGGTTCGCGGTCGTCACCTACGACGATCAGCTCGAGGTCGTCATCCCGTCGACCCTCGCGTCGCCCGCGGAGCGCACCCGTGCCGCCGACCGCCTGCGAAGCGTCGACCCCCGCGGCAGCACGAACCTGCACGGCGGCTGGCTCACCGGCTGTGAGCAGGTCGCAGGCGGCCTCGCGGTGGACGGGGTGAACCGAGTCCTGCTTCTCACCGACGGGCTGGCCAACGTCGGGATCACCGACCATGCGGAGCTCCAGCGGCTGGCGGGCGAGCTGCGCGACCGTGGCATCACAACGAGCACGTTCGGGGTCGGCACCGACTTCGACGAGTCGCTGCTCCAGGGCATGGCGGACGCCGGCGGCGGGCACTTCTACTTCATCGGCGACGTGGCGCAGATGCGCGACCACATCACGAGCGAGGTGGGGGAGACTCTCGAGGTCGTCGCGCGCGAGGTCGTGCTCGAGTTCGTCCTGCCCCACGGGGTCCGCGTCGACGCCCTGTCACCGTTCCGCGTCGAGTCGTCGCACGGCGGGGCGAGCGTGTTCCTGGGCGACATGGTCTCGGGCCAGGTGCTCTCGATCGTGCTCAGGCTCACGTTCGACTTCGGCGAGGTCGGCCGCGAGGTCGGCGTGGCGCTCCGGGCACGCGACCGGGACGGTGCGTTTGCCGCCACGGACCCGTCCGGCGCCCCCGTCACCGTCGCCTGGCGCTATGCGGACCACGCCGCGAACGACGCGCAGCCGCGGGACCGCGCGGTCGATCGAGTCGTCGCCCGGCTGTTCGCGGAGCGCGCGCGACAGGAGGCGGTGGCGCTCAACCGCCAGGGGCGGTATGGCGACGCCACCAAGGTCATCGAGGGCGTCCGCCGGCGTGTGGCCGCCTACGCGGGCTCGGACCCCGAGCTCCAGGCCGTCGTCGCGCACCTCGCGGAGGAGAAGCCCGCGTACGCGGCCGCGATGCCCGAGATGCAACGCAAGCAGGCGCACTACGCCGCGAGCATGAACCTCCGGTCGCGCTCGGTCGACGGCCGGTCGCAGCGTCGGAGCTGAACGACACGCGGCCTTTGACGGGCTGGACCTGCGCACCCGAGTATCACGGGAGACGCCGATCCAGCCTGCAGAGGACGACATGGCCGTGACCCTCGTCGACAGCCCCCTCGCGACGATGGTCGAGCGCACGCCGACCGACTACTGGAACGACTCCTGCGCGCTCGACGAGGTCGCGTACGCGGTCGAGCGCGGGGGCAGCGGGGCGACCTCGAACCCGGTGATCGTCGGCGACGTCATGCGCCGGGAGCGCGACGTCTGGGAGCCGCGGATCCGCGAGCTCGCCGTCGCGCACCCGTCGTGGTCGGAGGTGGACCTCACCTGGGCGATCACCGAGGAGATGGGCGTCCGCGCGGCCGCGGCGCTGCGGCCGGTGTTCGAGGAGCACGCAGGCCGCAAGGGCCGGCTGAGCCTGCAGCCCAACCCTGCGCTGTACGCAAACGCGGACGCCATGCTCGCCCAGGGCGACCGGTTCCACGGACTCGCGCCGAACATCCAGGTCAAGTTCCCGACGACCGCGGCGGGGCTCGTGGCGATCGAGGAGTCGACGGCCCGCGGCATCGCGATCAACTCCACCGTCGGGTTCACCGTCAGCCAGGCGCTGGCCGTCGCGGAGGCGGTCGAGCGAGGACTCCGCCGGTTCGAGGACGCCGGCGGTGACCCCGGTTCGTTCGCGCCGGTGTGCACCCTGATGGTCGGCCGGCTCGACGACTGGGTGAAGGTCCTCGTCGAGCGAGACGACATCGCGCTGGACCCGGCCGCAGCCAGCTGGGCGGGAATCGCGACGTTCAAGCGCGCATATGGGCTGTTCCAGGAGCGCGGCTACCGGACGCGGCTGCTCGCCGCCGCGATGCGCCACCGCCTCCACTGGACCGAGCTCGTCGGCGGCGACGTGGTGCTGACGATCCCCCATGCATGGCAGGTCCGGTTCAACGCGAGCGGCATCGACCCCCAGCCGCGGATCGACGTCCCGGTCGACGGCGCGTATCTCGACGACCTCCTCGTCCGCGTGCCGGATTTCCGCCGGGCGTATGAGCCGGACGGCCTCGCGATCGACGAGTTCGACTCGTTCGGGGCCACCGTCCGCACGCTGCGCTCGTTCATCGAGGCGTACCACGCGCTCCAGGGAACGATCCGAGACATCGTCCTGCCGAACCCGGACACGCGGCGCACCTGAGGGCGAGGCGGCTGCAAGCCTGCGGCAGTGGCGCGATTCCTGTCTGTCGCCGGGCAGCACCTAGCGTGGCTGCACGGCCGCGTCGCGGCCGTTCTCCCGCAGCCCCGAGCGATCAGGAGGTGCCCCGATGGCCGAAGCCAAGACCGGCGAAGCGTTCATCCAGCACGAGTTCGACGAGGCGATCGTCGTCCAGCGGGCGATCCTCGAGGCCGAGCGGCTGCTCGCCGAGGCCCACCCGCTGCCCGAGGCGCAGAAGGCCATCGGGAAGCTCATGAAGACCGACGAGAAGAGCCTGCAGCAGCTGACCCAGCTTGGCGAGCGGTTCGGCGCGACGGGCAAGGCCGAGGAGGTGGCCGGGGCCCTCCAGGAGCTGTCGAACACGGTCAACGAGTCCGCCGAGGAGGCCCCGTCCGAGGCCTACGAGGCCCACGCCGTGCTGCTCAACATGCTGCGCAAGCAGCAGGACAGCGCGGGGGCGATGGTCAAGATCGCCCAGGAGATGGGCGACCGCGAGGTCAAGGACGCGGCCACCGAGATGCAGAAGGCGTCGAAGGCCGGCGCCGAGGAGCTCTCGGGCCTGCTCGCGCAGCTCGCGGTCCAGATCGCGACCGGCAAGGAGCCCGCCGGCGCGTCGAAGTAGGCCGTATCGGAGCCAGGTCCATCCTCGGTCCCAGGCGCGGCTCTTCCTCGATGGCCGCCGGCCTCCCCTTTGGGCCCGGCGGCCATCTCATGTCCACCCACCGGGCACACTCTCCGGCAGCGGGAGATCGCAGCCGCATGGAGGAACCGGTTGAGCAAGGGCAGGCTGGAGGCGTTCAGCGATGGCGTCCTCGCGATCATCATCACGATCATGGTCCTGGAGCTCGCGGTTCCCCATGAGCCCACGCTCGACGCGCTGCTCGGCCTGTGGCCCGTGTTCATCAGCTACGTCCTGAGCTTCGCGAACGTGGGCATCTACTGGAACAACCACCACCACCTCCTCCAGGCGTCGCGCGTCGTCGACGGACGGGTCCTGTGGGCGAACCTCCATCTCCTGTTCTGGCTGTCGCTGTTCCCGTTCGCGACCGCGTGGATGGGCGAGAACGACTTCGCCGCGGTCCCTGTCGCGGTGTACGGCGTCGTCGCGGTCATGGCCGCGATCGCGTATTTCGTGCTCGTGCGTGCGCTCGTGCGGTGCCAGCCCGCCGACACCCATCTCGCCGAAGCCATCGGCAACGACGTCAAGGGCAAGATCTCGCCGCTGATCTACGCGCTCGCCGTCCCGGTCGCCCTCCTGCCGGTCCCGTTGGCTCCATTCGTGGCGTTCGCGCTGTACGTGGTCGTGGCGCTCATCTGGGTGGTCCCCGACGTCCGCATCGAGCGTACGATCGCCCGGTGAGCGATCGGCCGCGTTCGCACCAGCACGAGACGACCGCGCCGCATGGGCCGGACCATCCCCACGATCACGGGCCGGACGCGGACCACGTCCATGCGCCGCACGACCACGACGTCGAGGGGGGGCACGGCACCGACGATCACGGGCATGCCCATCCCACGGGGCGTCTGGCCTCGGTGCTCGGCGCGGTCGTGGGGCACAGCCACGACCCGGGCGATTCGATCGACTCGGCGCTCGCCGGCGACCGACGCGGGATCCGGGCGGTCAAGGTGTCCCTGGCCGGGCTCGGGGTCACCGCGGTGCTCCAGCTGGGGGTCGTCCTGATCTCGGGTTCGGTCGCGCTGCTCGCCGATACCGTCCACAACTTCAGCGATGCGCTGACCGCGGTTCCCCTGTGGATCGCGTTCGCGATCGGTGGTCGGGCGGCGACGCGGCGGTACACGTTCGGCTTCCGGCGGGCCGAGGACCTCGCAGGCCTGTTCGTGCTCGCGATGATCCTGTTCAGCGCCCTCTACGCCGGCTGGGAGTCCATCAACCGGCTGATCCACCCGCAGGCGATCTCGAACATCCCGGCCGTCGTCCTCGCCGGGATCATCGGGTTCCTCGGCAACGAGGGTGTCGCCTTGTATCGGATCCGGGTCGGCAAGCAGATCGGCAGTGCGGCCCTGGTCGCCGACGGATACCACGCGCGGACCGACGGCCTCACCTCACTCGCCGTCGTCGCGGGCGCGATCGGCGTCGCGCTCGGCTATCCGCGGGCCGACCCCCTCGTCGGCCTCGCGATCGCGGGTGTCATCCTCGTGCTGCTCCGGTCGGCGACCGCGCAGATGGTCGGACGCCTCATGGACTCGGTCCAGCCCGAGATGGTGGACGAGGTCGAGCAGATCGCGCGCGGCACGGCGGGCGTGGTCGACGTCGAGTCGGTCCGCCTTCGATGGGTCGGCCACGCCCTAGAGTCGAACCTCGCGATCACCGTGGACCAGGACCTGAGCGTGCTCCAGGGCCACGCGATCAGCGAGGAGGTTCGCCACCGCCTGCTGCACCAGGTCGCGAAGCTCGACACCGTCGTGATCCACGTGAACCCGTGCGACCACGGCGGGGTCGATCCCCATGCGAGGGTGCGGCACCACGAGTCGGCGGCCGCGGACCAGGCACCCGCCGGATAAGGGATCGCGGGCCGGTCAGGCGTCGACGGTCGCGAACGGGTGGCCGGCGGGCAGCGGGCCGCGACCGCCGCCGCCGAGCGGGACCAGCGCACTCGTCCGGTCCACGAACACGAGCTCGTCGAACTGACGCGGTAGCACCGCGCGGAAGTAGTGGCTGACGAGCTCGGTCTGCGGCCGGTAGATCACCCCGATCGCGCGCTCCAGCCGGGGCTCGAGCAACACCTCGCGAAGCGCGCCATCGGCCGCTTCCTCGCGGAGCGGGATCGACGCGGCGTCCAGCCCGGCGTCGTGGAACAGCCGCTCGTAGCTGTTGGCGTTGGACGGTCGCATCGTCATGGTTCGCGGGCGTCCGCCCCACGACGCGGCCGCCGTCACCGTGCCGTCGTGCGTGCCGAAGCCCACCGCGTAGGCGTCTTCACCGAACCGCTCGCGGACCAGCTGACCGACGTTCAGCTCGCCACGCGACGCCATCGCCGTCGCCGATGCGTCGCCGAGGTGCGAGTTGTGCGCCCACACCGCGCCCGCGCTCCCATGGCCATAGACGTCGAGGATGCGCACGAGCATCTCGAACATGTGCGTGT
>DATFQL010000240.1:0-4993 GCA_035264305.1 Candidatus Limnocylindrales bacterium
CGCCCCCGACGAGCTCGTGACGGCCCTCGTCGTGCCGGCGGCGGACGGCGCTCGGTCGGTGTTCGAGAAGCTCGGATCACGCGCGTATCTCGTGATCTCGATCGTGTCCGTTGCCGCGGTCGTGATCACCCGTGACGGCGTCGTGGCGGACGCGCGGGTCGTCGTCGGGGCATGCTCGCCGGTGCCGATGCGACTCGCCTCGCTCGAGGCGGCGCTTTCGGGCGTGCCTGGCGAGGACGCCCGGGGCATCGTGGGCGCGTCCCACTTCGACGAGCTCTCCCCGATCGACGACGTCCGCGGGCCGGCGAGCTACCGCCGAGACGCTGCGCTCACCCTCGTCAGACGGGCGGTCGCGGCCGTGACGGCATGAGCGCCATCGTGCGGGACGCCGCCGGCACGCGAGTCAGGCTGACGGTAAACGGGGTCGACCACTCGCTCGTCACCGACGGCCGGCGACGGCTCGTGGACGTCCTGCGCGAGGACCTCGGGCTGACGGGGACGAAGGTCGGCTGCAACGCGGGCGACTGCGGCGCGTGCACGGTCCGGATCGACGGGGAGCAGATGTGCTCGTGTCTCGTGCCCGTCGGCCAGGCGGACGGCCGATCGGTCGCGACGGTCGAGGGTCTGGCGGGTCCGTCAGGGGAACCGTCCGCGCTCCAGCAGGCGTTCCTCGCCTGCGGCGGGGCGCAATGCGGCGCCTGCACCCCGGGCATGCTGATGGCGGCCGACGACCTGCGTGCCCGCACGCCCGCGCCCGTACAGACCGAGATCCTCGAGGGGCTCGCCGGCGTGCTGTGCCGGTGCACCGGGTACACGAAGATCGTGGAGGCCGTCGCATCGGCCGGGGGGCCGGTCGCGGCCGATCTCCCTGTCGCAGGCGCAGCGGTCGGGTCGCGGATCGCGCGCCTCGATGGGCTGCCGAAGGTGACCGGCGAGGAGCGCTTTGCCGACGACGACGCCGATGCGGGCGCGTTGACGCTGCGCGTCGTCCGCTCGCCGTTCGCGCGCGCCGCCTTCACGCTCGGCGACCTGGACGCGTTCGTCGCGGCCCACCCGGGTGTCGTCCGCGTCCTCAGTGCCGCCGACGTCCCCGTCAACACGTTCGGCATCTACGAGGTCGGCAAGGACCAGCCCGTCCTCGCCGACGGCCACGTCCGGTTCGCGGGTGAGGCCGTCATTGCGCTCGTCGGCGAGGCGGCGGTCGTCGCATCGATCCGTGACGATGACCTGCCGATCGCGTGGGCCGAGCTGCCGCCGGTCATCGGGATCGAGGCGGGTCTCGCAGACGGGTCGCCCCGGCTTCACCAGGACCGGCCCGGCAACATCCTCGTCCGCGGACGTCTGGCGCGTGGCAACGTCGATGCCGCCCTCGCCGCTGCGGCCGCGACCGCGAGTGGCGCCTTCGAGACGTCGTTCGTCGAGCACGCGTACATCGAGCCGGAGGCCGGGACCGCACGCGTCGTGGACGGCCGCGTCGAGGTATGGGCAACGACGCAGACCCCGTACATGGACCGCGACGAGCTCGCGCTGATCCTCGGGCTGCCGAAGGATCGGGTGCGGGTGATCCCGAGCGCCTGCGGCGGGGGGTTCGGCGGCAAGCTGGACCTCTCGATCCAGCCGTTGCTCGCGGTTGCGGCGATCGCGACGGGCCGGCCCGTCCGTGGCGTCTACTCGCGACCCGAGTCGATGCGTGCGACCACCAAGCGCCATCCGGCGAGGATGACGGCGACGTTCGGCGCCGACGCGGACGGCCAGCTCACCGCGGTCCGGTTCCACGGCGACTTCGATACAGGGGCCTACGCCTCCTGGGGGCCGACGGTGGCGAACCGCGTGCCGGTCCATGCGATGGGTCCCTACGCGGTGAGCGCAGTCGAGTGCACGACCGCCGCGATCCACACGAACGGGCCGCCCGCCGGCGCCTTCCGGGGCTTCGGCGTCCCGCAGGCGGCGATCGCACACGAGGCGCTGCTCGACGACCTCGCCGCGCAGCTGGGCATCGACGAGCTCGAGATCCGCCGGCGCAACGCGCTCCGGGCGGGCTCGACGACAGGGTCGGGGCAGGTGCTCGCCGCGAGCGTGGGCCTCCCCGCGTGCCTCGATGCGCTCGCGCCGCGGTGGGCGTCACTGCGCGCAGAGGTGTCCGCGTTCAACGCGACGGCCGAGGCCGCCGGTGAGGCCCGGCGGCGAGGCGTCGGCATCGGTGCCATGTGGTACGGCATCGGGAACACGTCGCTGCCGAACCCCTCGACGGTGGAGCTGGGGATCGCACCCGACGGCACCGTCCGCCTGTTCTCGGGTGCGACAGATATCGGACAGGGCTCGGCGACCGTCGTCGCCCAGATCGCTGCGGATGCCTTCGGCGTGCCGGTCGTCGCGCTCGCGCTCACCACACCCGACACGGATCTCACCCCCGACGCCGGCAAGACATCGGCCTCGCGCCAGACGTTCGTGTCGGGAAACGCCGCTCGCCTGGCCGGCGAGGCCCTCCGACGACGGGTCCTCGATCTCGCCGAGGCGTCGGACGCCGCGCTGATCGAGGTCCCCAGCCCGGGCGACGGCGACGGGCGCTTGCGCGTCCGGGACGGCAACGTGGTCTCCGTGATCGAGCTCGGCGAGCTCCAGCCGGGTCAGCGCGGATGCGTCCTGCTGGCGTCCGGGTCGTACGACCCGCGAACGACGCTGCTCGACGTCGACGGGCAGGGCGTGCCCTACGAGACATACGGGTTCGGGGCACAGGTCGCGCTCGTCGAGGTCGACACCGAGCTCGGGACGGTCCGGGTGGTGCGTGTCGTCGCGGCGCACGATGTGGGTCGCGCGATCAATCCGACGCTCGTCGAGGGCCAGGTGCAGGGCGGGATCGTCCAGGGGATCGGCATGGCGCTCATGGAGGCGTACGAGCCCGGGCGGACGGACAACCTGCACGACTACCTCATCCCGACGATCGGCGACGCGCCCGAGATCGAGGTGCTGCTCATCGAGGACGAGGAGCCCGCGGGGCCGTACGGGGCCAAGGGTGTCGGCGAGCCGGCGCTCGTGCCGACGGCACCGGCGATCCTCGGCGCGATCCGCCACGCGTGCGGGGCGCGCGTCCGGTCGGTCCCGGCGACTCCCGACCGCGTGCTGACGGCGATTCGCGCCGCTCGCGCTGGCGGGTGATGCAACCCGGGTGGCGTGCGGAGGGTTCTGGATGGCGGTGACGACGGCCCTGACTTCGCCCCCACACCACCCGCGGCTCGACGAGTCCTCGCTCCTCGTCGCATGCGGCGTGCTCGCCGATCGGGACGCGGCGCTGGCGTCGGTCGTCGCGCGCTACGGACCGCCGCCGCTGTGGGCGCGCGCACCCGGGTTCCCCACGCTCGTCCTGCTGATCCTCGAACAGCAGGTGTCGCTCGCCTCGGCGCGCGCGGCGTATGACCGGCTTCTGCGCCTGACCGGGGACCCGCCGACGCCCGCGACGTTGCTCGCGCTGACCGACGCCGATCTCCTCGGGGCGGGGTTCAGCCGCCAGAAGACGCGGTACGCGCGCGCCCTTGCTGCCACCGTCGGGGACGGTTCGCTCGACGTGGACGCGCTCGAGGCCCTCGACGACGACGCGGTCGACGCGGCGCTCACCGCCGTGCCGGGGATCGGCCCGTGGACCGCGACGATCTATCGGCTGATGGTGCTGTGCCGACCCGATGCGTGGCCGATCCACGACATCGCCCTCGCGCAGGCGTACGCCGAGCTCCAGGCGTCGACTGTCCGGCCGCGCCCCGACGAGATGACGGCGCTCGCTGCCGGGTGGCGGCCGTGGCGTGCCGTTGCGGCCCGCATCCTGTGGCACCACTACCTTTCGGTGCGAGAGGAGCGCCGACGGGCGCGGGACCGATAGGGTTCAAGCGGGCCGCGCGGCTCTTCGCGCCGGTGCCCGAGCCCGTGCGCGCTGCGACGGCCGGCGCGCCGCTCTGCGAGCGTGCCTGCCCCGCGGCGGGGGCTCTGCGGGCGCGCCTGGCCCGCGCCCTTGCCCGCGTGGGCCGTGGCGCCCGCGACGGTGCCGGCGGCCCGCGACCGTGCCGCCCACCACCGTGCCCGCGGGGGGACTCCCGACCGTGCCCGTGCCTCCTCCCCCTGCAGGTCTTGGATCGTGCTGCGTTCCGACCGTCGGCGATTCCCGCCAGTTGGAACACCCGGTGAGCCCGTTGGAGCGATTCCCGCCGGATGGAACATCAACTGCGTTCCAACGGGAGCGATTCCAGACGCTTGGAACACGCCGCGATCCAGCGGCACGCGTTACGCGTTCGCGGCCACTCGCGGCGGGCGACCGTCCCGAGGGCGCGTCCCCGTGCCCGCGCGCGTGCCCGTGCCCGTGCCCGTGCGGGGCCTGGATCGTTCAGCGTTCCAACCGTCCGGGATTCCCGCCAGTTGGAACGCCCGATGAGCCGGTTGGAGCGATTCCCGCCGGATGGAACATCAGCTGCGTTCCAACGGGAGCGATTACCGACGCTTGGAACGCCCGGCGATCCAGCGGACAAGTGGCGCGCGAGCGGCACCGGCGACGCGAGAGGGCCGCGTCGCGAGCAACGCGCAGGTGCGCGCCTGGAACGCTGTGGCGGTGCAGGCTTGGGACCGCGTGGGCGTGCGGGCGTGGAAGGCCCCAGGGAGTGCGCCGAGCGCCCGCCGGCACAGCGAACCCCCGCGCCTCAGCTCGCGCTACCGCGACGGCGTGCGCCCCGATGCACGGTCGCTCACGATCCGCGCGGCGGCCATCTTCCCCGGCGCGCCCATCACGCAGCCCCCCGGATGCGTCCCCGAGCCGCATTGGTAGTACCCGGTGATCGGCGTCCGGTAGTCCGAGTACCCCGGCGCGGGCCGGAACGAGAACATCTGCGGCGCGAGGAACTCCCCCGCGAAGATGTTGCCCTCGGAGAGGCCGACGGTTCGCTCGATGTGGAGCGGCGTGACGACCTCACGATGCAGGATCAAATCCGAGAATCCAGGGAAGAACGACTCCACG
>DATFQL010000241.1:0-3613 GCA_035264305.1 Candidatus Limnocylindrales bacterium
CACCGCGGAGCGTCGGCGAGATACATGTCGAAACGCGTCGACTTTGCGCGTCATGCTGCAGCGACCGGAATTGACGCGGGAGCCCTAGCCTGTATTATCCCGACAGGCTAAATAACCAGCTAGTGAAGTACGAGCCACGAATGCCCGCCCCCGACCCGCTCAGCAGCACGTTCGCCGCCCTCGCCGATCCCACCCGTCGCGCGATCCTCGCGCGCCTGGCGCAGGGGGATGCGACCGTCGGCGATCTGGCAAAGCCCTTCGCCATGAGCCTCCCCGGCGTGTCGAAGCACCTCAAGGTGCTCCAGCGGGCCGGCCTGGTGGTGCAGGGGAGGGACGCCCAGTGGCGCCCGTGCCGCCTGGACCCGACCGGCCTCCACGAGGTGTCCCGGTACGTGGAGCAGTACCGCCAGCTGTGGGAGGGGCGGCTGGACCGCATGGAGGCATACCTTCGCGAGCTGGAGCCGCAGCCGTCCAATGACCCGACCGCCGCCGTCCCGAGAGGAGCTTCCCGTGCCTGACCGATCCACGCAGTTCGCGACCTTCACCGTGGAGCGCGACATCGCCGCGCCTCCGACCACAGTCTTCCGCGCATTCGCCGATCTGGACGCGAAGCGCCGCTGGTTCGGCGACCCAGACGGTGGCGATGCCGGGCACACCCTCGACTTCCGCGTCGGCGGGCGGGAGCACTCGGGGGACGGCTCGTATACCTACGATGCCGAGTACCAGGACATCGTCCCGGACGAGCGGATCATCTACAGCTACGGGATGACGATCGGTGGCAACCGGATCTCGGCATCGGTCGCGACGATCGTCCTCCGGCCGACCGACGCGGGCACGCACTTCCGGCTGACCGAGCAGGGCGTGTTCCTCGACGGGCTGGACACGAACGAGGCGCGTGAGCGCGGCACCATCGAGCTCATCGACGCGCTGGCCGCGTCGCTCGTGGGTGCACCGGCCGGAGCGGACCGATGACCGCGCGCATCGACGCGGCCCGCGTCGACCTCGAGCGCGTGCGAAGCGTGCTCCACGGCGCCGTGTACGCGCCAGGCGACGAGGGCTACGACGCACAGCGCGTGATCATGTACGGCGGCGTCGATCCTCGCCCGGCGATCATCGTCCGCGTGGTCGATACGGCCGACGTCGCGGCGGTGGTCGCGCTCGCGCGTGAGACGGGCGCGGAGCTGGCGGTGCGTTCCGGGGGCCACTCGGCGGCCGGGCATTCCACGACACAGGGCGGCATCGTCATCGATGTCCGCGACCTGCGCGACATCGACATCGATGTCGAGGGACGCACCGCCTGGGTCGGCTCCGGCCAGACGGCGGGCGAGGTGACGACGGCCCTTGCCCAGCACGGGCTGGCCTTGGGGTTCGGGGACACAGGGTCCGTCGGCGTCGCGGGGATCACGCTCGGGGGCGGCATCGGCTATCTCGTCCGCAGCCAGGGGATGACGATCGACAACCTCCTCGCCGCCGAGCTCGTGACGGCCGCGGGCGAGGTGCTCACGGTCGACGAGGAACGCCATCCGGACCTGTTCTGGGCGATCCGTGGGGGTGGCGGAAACTTCGGCGTCGCGACCCGGTTCCGGTTCCGGCTGCACGAGGTCGGCCAGGTCGTCGGTGGAATGCTCGTCCAGCCGGTCACGCCGGAGGCGATCGTCGCGATCATGGCTGCGGGCGCCGCGGCGCCTGAGGGGCTTTCCCTCATCGCGAACGTCATGCCCTGCCCGCCGCTGCCGTTCGTCGCCGAGGAGCGGCATGGCGAGCTCGTGATCTTCTCGTTCGTGTGCTGGAGTGGGCCCGTGGAGGAGGCCGACGCCGCGCTCGCGCCGGTCCGGGCCGCGGCGGAGCCGATCGCCGACATGCTCCGACCGATGTCCTACGCGGAGATCTACCCTCCGGAGGATCCCGACTATCACCCGCTCGCCGTAGGCCGGACGCTGTTCATGGACCGTGTCGACGCGGACGATGCGCGGACGATGGTCGAGCAGCTGATGGCGTCCGACGCGACGATGCGGGTCGTCCAGCTCCGGCCACTGGGCGGGGCGATGGCGCGGATTCCCGCGGATGCCACGGCGTTTGCGCATCGCGACCGGGCGGTGATGGGCAACGTCGCCGCGTTCTACGCGGGACCGGAGGACGTCGACGCGAAGACCGCGTGGGTCGAGAGCCTCACCGCGACGCTGCGGGACGGGCCGGCCGCCTACGTGAACTTCGTCGCGGACGAAGGGACCGAGCGCGTCCGGGACGCATATCCGCCGTCGACGTACGATCGGCTCGCCGCGATCAAGCGGCGCTACGATCCGGACAACCTGTTCCGGCGCAACCACAACGTGGAGCCTGCTCCCGCCTGATGGCGACCTCGATCGCGGCCAAGCTCCTCCTCAAGGCAGGTGGCACGCTGTGGCTCGACGATCCCACGCGGGCCGCGCTCCTCGGCCCGCTGCCGGACGGGGCATCGGTCGTCACCGACCCGGCGGACGCCGATGTCGCCGTGGTGTTCATCACCTCGGCGGCGGACGTGGAAACGTTGGTGGTGCCTCGCCTCGGTGCCCTGCGCGCGGTGCCAGCATTCTGGATCGCCTACCCGAAGGGCGGTCGTGCCGACATCAACCGCGACTCGCTGTGGCCCCGGCTCGCGCCGCACGGGATCCGGCCGATCACCCAGGTCGCGCTCGACCAGACGTGGTCCGGGCTGCGGTTCCGCCCGTTGCGCCCGAACGAGGAGCCGTTCAGCGGCGGCCGCTGAGCCCGTACAGTGGTGCGCGCGGGCGCTCGCTCGCCGAGCGCGGATCCGGCCGGAGGAGCCACCACGATGACGACGGGGTCGGCGCGCACGCCGGCCGTCCTGACGCCGGTGTTCGTGCTCGTGTTCGTCGCCCTCGGCGCCGCGATCAACGTCGTCGGGGGGTACGCCGCGACCCTCACCGGGCTGCCCATCTTCCTCGACGCGATCGGGACGTGCCTCGTCGCGCTCGTGCTCGGCCCGTTGCCGGGGGCTGCGACCGCCGTCCTGACGAGCGTCGTCCTGGTGCCCATCAGCGGGCCGGGCAATCTCGCGTTCGCGATCGTCGGCGTCGGCGCGGCGCTCACGTGGGGGTACGGCGTCCGTGCCCTGGGCCTCGGCCGGACCCCGGCCCGCTACTTCGCGCTGCAGCTCCTCGTCGTCCTGGTCGTCTCGATCCTCGCCACGCCGATCGTGCTGTGGCTGTTCGGTGGCGGGACGGGGCATCCGTCGGACGTCATCACGGCGGCCTTCGCGCGGCTCGGGCCATGGGGCGCGGTGTTCGCGGACAACGTGCTCGTGAATCTCGTCGACAAGGTGTTCACGGGGTACATCGCGCTCGCGGCGGCGAGTGCCCTGCCGCAGGAGCTCGTCCAGGGCGGCGCGCAGCTGCCCGGTGGGACGAGCAGCCGCTGGGCGATCGTCGTGGCGACGGGCCTCGTCATCGCGGCGGTCCTCCTGGCGGCGCTCCTCGCGCTCCAGACAGCCGGCGCCTGACGCGCCCGGCAACACTCGACGTGACGCCTCTCGTCGCCGTCCACGGGCTCACCGTCCGGTACTCCGGCCGTGCACGGCCTGCGCTGGACGACGTCTCGTTCACTGCCGGCGCCG
>DATFQL010000242.1:0-17535 GCA_035264305.1 Candidatus Limnocylindrales bacterium
CGCGGGCGTTCACGCGGGGGACCCCGACGTCATTGCCCGAGTGGTGGCGGTCGCGGCGCGGCACGGTGTCGCTGTGGGCGCGCACCCGGGATACCCCGATCTCGCCGGCTTCGGACGGCGGGCGATGGGGCTCTCCCCCGACGAGATCGAACGGTCGGTGGTGTACCAGGTCGGCGCCGTGTCTGCGTTCGCCCGGGCCGCCGGTGTCGAGCTGCAGCACGTCAAGGCACACGGCGCGCTGTACAACCGGGCGGCACGGGACGCGGACGCGGCAGCGGCGATCGCGCAGGCGGTGGCGAGCGTCGATCCCGGGCTTCGGCTGGTCGCGCTCGCCGGTTCCGTGCAGGTGGATGCCGGCCGCGCGGCAGGGCTGCCGGTCGTGGAGGAGGCCTTCGCCGACCGAGCGTACGAGGCGGACGGATCGCTTCGCTCGCGCGTGCTCGACGGCGCGATGCTCGACGACCCTGCCGCGGCCGCCGCCCAGGCGCTCGCGATCGTCAGAGGCGCCGTCATCGCGGTCGACGGGTCCCCCGTCGCCCTCCGCGCGGACACGATCTGCGTGCATGGCGATCTGCCCGGGGCAGCCGCCCGAGCGCGCGCCGTCGGTGACGCGCTGAGGGCCGCGGGCGTCGAGCTACGCGTCCCCGAGTGATGGCGCGGCGCCCCGCACCGCGCATCGCGCTCGTCGTGATCGTCGCCGTGGGAACCCTCGCCGGCTGCGTCGATCCGGCCGCCGGCGCCCTCGGCTCGTGCGCGTCGCAGGACGTCAGCGAGGTCCGGTGCCGCGCGATCGTGACCGACGCGGGTACGCGAGTCCCGGCGGACTCCGCGCCGATCGTCGGGGCCGAGGTGGTGATCGCGACCCCCGCGGACCGGGACACCCTCCGCGCCCAGCAGCTCGTCGCGACCGTCCGGTTCACGTTCCTCGACGGATCGGTCACCGCCATCCCGGTCTTCTGTGGACCACGTCTCGCGCGCACGCCCGTGTGCTCGGAGCCCGGCCGGTGAGCGGCGAGGCCGGGTTCGGGATCGTGCCGTTTGGCGACGCCGCCGTGCTCATCGAGCTTGGCCGGCCGGCCGGCATCGCGGCGGCACGACTCGCGCAATCGGTCGCCTCGGCCATCGACGGACTGCGGCTCGGCGGCGTAGGGCTGGGCGAGCCGGTGCCGGCCGCGACGACCGTGCTCGTCACCTTCGACCCGCTCGTCCTGACCGCCGACGACGTCGAGGTGCTGATCACGCCCGTCACGGCGGACGCCGCGACGAGTCCCGGTCGAGACGCTCTTCCCGCCGGGCGGCTCCACGAGGTGCCGGTCCGGTACGGCGGCGACCACGGCCCGGATCTCGACGGTGTCGCCCGGGAGACCGGCCTGGCGCCGAACACCGTGATCGAGCTGCATTCCACTGCGACGTATGAGGTCCTGTTCCTCGGGTTCGCGCCGGGCTTCGCGTACCTCGGCGACCTGCCCGCGGCGCTCGTCCTGCCGCGGCTGTCCACGCCACGACCAGGCGTCCCCGCCGGGAGCGTCGCGATCGCCGGGGCGATGACCGCCGTCTACCCGCACGCCTCCGCCGGCGGCTGGCGTCTCCTTGGCCGGACGGACGTGTCGCTGTTCGACGCGCGTTCGACGCCGCCCTCGCGCCTGCGGCCCGGCGACCACGTCCGCTTCGTCCCGATCTGATGACCCTCCTCGGCGACCGTGTCCTCGAGATCATCGAGCCGGGCCTGCTCCTCACGATCCAGGATGGCGGGCGCCCGGGTTTGGCGCGCGAGGGCGTCACGCGAGGTGGCGCCGCCGACCGGTTCTCGCTCGAGGTTGCGAACGCCCTCGTGGCGAACGCGCCGGACGCGGCGGCGCTCGAGGCCACGCTGCTCGGACCCACGGTCCGCGCGCTCCGGCCGGTGACGCTCGGCCTCGCGGGCACGATGGCCGCGCGCGTGCTCGAGACGGGGCTGCCCGTGGAGCCCGGCGCGACGGTCACGCTGCATGAGGGCGAGACGCTGGAGCTGCAGGCGGCGACGGCCGCACGCGCGTACATCGCCCTGCCGGGAGGCATCGATGTCGCGCTGGTGCTGGGCTCGCGATCGACGTCGCTGGCGACCGGGTTCGGCGGACTGGATGGCCGAGCGCTGCGAGCAGGCGACGCCCTCTCGATCGGCGGCGATCCCGTCGTGCCTCGCGCCCAGTGGCCGGGCGCCGCATCCCCTGCGCCGGTCACCCGCGAGCTCCCGCTGCGCGTGCTGCCGGGTCCGAATGCCGCCGAGCGTGGTCCCGAGCTGCATGCGCTGGCCGCGACGACGTGGACGGTGAGCCCGACGAGCGACCGCATGGGGATCCGGCTCGATGGCCTCCCGCTCGACGGTCCGCCGCTGCCCGAGGTCGCGTCGCACGGCGTCGTCGCAGGGACAGTGCAGCTGCCGCCCGACCGCCGGCCGATCGTGCTCCTCGCGGATCACCAGCCGACGGGCGGTTATCCCGTCATCGGGGTCGTCATCAGCGCGGACCTGCCCCGCCTCGGCCAGCTCGCGCCCGGGGCCACGGTCGCGTTCGCCACGACCGCACCACGCGATGCGCGCGCGGCGCTCGCGTCGGACGTGGAGGCGCGCGAGGCGGCCCACGCGCACCTTCGGGACGCGACGCGGTGGGACGAGCTGTGGCGCGAGGCCGGCGCGTGAGCCCGAGGGTCTTGAGTCGGCCGCACCCCGAGCGCTGCCGCCCCGCGGTCAGCAGCTGCAAGGGCGTCGCGATGGCAGGATCTGCCGAGCGCGGGCAGACTTGCGCGCGATGAGCTACGACATGCCGCCGCCCGAGGCCGCCCCGAGGACCCGCAAGCGCCGCAAGGGCATGGGCGCCGCCGCCCGGGTGGGTCTCCTCCTGTTCGTTGCCCTGCTCGTGCTTGGCGTCGTCGGCGCCGGCGTCGCGATCGCGGGGTATTCGCAGCTGAGCAGCGGCCTCCCGAACCCCCAGGCGCTCGAGACGATCGAGCTCCCCGAGCAGTCGATCGTCTGGGACCGCGAGCACAAGGTGGAGCTCGCGCGGTTCGGCGAGTTCAACCGCGACGTGGTCGAGTTCGCGGACATCCCGCCGGTGCTGATCGACGCCACGACCGCGATCGAGGACGCGAGCTTCTGGGACAACGCGGGCTTCGACCCCATCGGCATCGTCGGCGCGGGGGTCGACGCGATCCGCGGCCGCGCCCGCGGCGCGTCCACCATCACGCAGCAGCTCGTCCGGCAGCGGCTCCTCACCTCCGACGGCAGCGCGGTTACCGAGCTGTCGGCGAGCCGGAAGATCAAGGAGATCATCCAGTCGATCCGCGTCACCCAGACGTTCTCCGGCCCCGACGGCAAGCAGCGGATCATCGCCGCGTATCTCAACCAGAACTACTACGGCAACGAGTCGTATGGCGTCGCGGCGGCCGCGAAGGGCTATTTCGGCAAGGAGCTGAAGGACCTCACGCTCGCCGAGGCCGCGATCATCGCGGCGATCCCCCAGGCACCGTCGGCGTTCGACCTCGTGCGCAACGCCGAGGAGCAGTGCGTCGACCCGACCCAGGCTGAGGACGAGTGCACCGAGACGCAGCTCGTCGTGCCCGAGGACGCGAGGATCGTCCAGCGTCGGAACCTCGTCCTCGACCAGATGTCGCGCGGCCGGACGCCGTTGACGAAGGACACGTTCACCGCCGCCGACTACGAGGCCGCCAAGGCCGAGCCGGTCATCGTCGTGCCCCAGAAGGGCACCCAGTGGAAGGCGAACCACTTCGTGTGGCAGGTCCGTGCCGAGCTGACCGAGCGTCTGTGCAACGGCGCGGAGACCTGCCCCCAGATCGAGCGCGGCGGCCTCGACATCACGAGCACCCTCGACTGGCGACTGCAGCGGATCGGCGAGAAGTGGGTCAAGGCGTCCACGATCGTGCCGCACGCCAAGGACCCCGAGGCTGCCGCGGAGGCGATCAAGATCCGCTACCGGCCGTGGATGGAGAACCTGCGCGACAAGACGCTGCGTAACGGCGCGCTGATCGCCCAGGATTACCAGACCGGCGACATCGTCGCGTACGTCGGATCCGCGGACGCGAACGCGACCAAGGCGACGAAGCGCTTCCAGCCCCGGTTCGACGTCCTCGCGGACGGCTGGCGGCAGCCGGGGTCCGCGTTCAAGCCGATCGTCTACGGGACCGGGATCGCCGCCCAGCAGATCACTGCCGGGACGATGTTCATGGACGTGGTGACGGATTCGGCGACGACTACACGCCGACCGATGCGGACAACCTCGAGCGCGGCCCGGTCCGCGTTCGCGATGCGCTGCGGTTCTCCCTCAACATCCCGGCCGTCAAGGCCGCGGCGACGATCGGCAACGACAAGGTTCAGGCGCAGGCCGAGGCGATGGGCGTCCAGTTCCGCAACGGCGAGGTCGACGCAGGACTGTCGTTCGCGCTCGGGGTGGAGGAGGTCCATCCGAAGGACCTCGTTCGGGCGTACGGCGTCCTCGCGGACGGCGGCAGGCTCGTCGACCAGACGACGCTCGTCAGCGTCACGGACGCGTCGGGCGAGACGATCATCGGCGCCGATACCCGGCCCGAGCCCGAGCAGGTGATGGACGAGGGCGCGGCCGGGATCATGACCGACATCCTCGCGGGGAACACCGACCCCAAGCAGAACCCCTTCTGGGGCGAGTTCCGGATCCGCGAGGGCGACCGGCGCCGGCCCGCGACGCTCAAGACGGGAACGAACAACGACGCACGCGACCTCAACGCCTACGGCTACATCGGCGCGCCGTCGGGCGAGGAGCGGAACGATGGCGAGTACGCGCTTGCCGTCGGCGTGTGGAACGGCAACTCCGACAACTCCCTGGTCAGCACGCCGGACCGGCCGCTGTTCTCGATCGAGGTGTCGACGTTCGTGTGGCGCGGCTTCCTCCAGGACGCGACCGAGGGCTGGAGCGTCAACGCATTCAAGATGCCCAAGGGCCTCGAGACGGCGGTCATCGACCCGTGGACCGGGCTCCGGGCGGAGTCCGGCGACCGGTCGGTCGAGGAGGTCTACCTGCCGGGGACGACGCCGTCCGAGTCGGTGCCCGATGACGCGCGCTGCGGCGCGGCGGTGATCGAGACCGTGGGGATCGAGTCGAGCCACGACGACTGGATGCGCTACAACACGGGGTGGCTGCGGCGCGCAGAGCGCGGGCCGGGCGTCCGCGGCGGGCCTGAGAACACCCGGACTGCCTACTTCTACAACGGGGCGTTCAACCCGTATGGGCGGTCCTGGGGGCCGCTCGTCGGCAATGGCGCGACATGCGGCTCGGAAAGCGAGAGCCCGAGCGAGTCCGCGTCCCTCGACCCCTGCGCGTCACTGGATCCGGCCGCGTCCGTCGACCCGCTGGCGGCGGCGTGCCCGTCGCCGTCGGAATCGCCGTCGGCATCGCCGACCGAGGTCCCCTCGGACACGCCGCCGCCCACGGAGGAGCCGACCCCCGAGCCGACGCCGGAGCCGACGCCGGAGCCGACGCCGGAACCCACGCCGGAGCCGCCGGCGGACACACCCGCGCCGGCCGCCTCGTAGCTGGCCGCGTCTCCTCAGCGATCTGTCAGCATTTCGCCATATCATCCCCGCGCCGGGCCGGAGGGCCCAGGGGGCGTCCCCGGACCTGGCGCAGTGACGTTCGTTCGTTGCAATGTCGGAGTGTGCGCATGTCGGCTCGCCCGTCCGGCAACCCGGGATCCGTCCGTCTCGCATCGCGGGTTGCTCTCGTCCTCGGCCTCCTCGCCGCGATCGCGGGCCCGCTCGCGCCGCTGACCGCAGCCGCCGGCGGGGTCACCGTGACGACCCCCTTCCCCGCCATCGTGGCGGAGCCCGGCTCGACGGCCTCGTTCGCGCTCGCGATCGACGTGTCGTCGGCGCGCCAGGTCAGCCTCAGCGCGGAGGACGTGCCGTCAGGCTGGACGGCCCGCTTTCGCGGCGGTGGCCTCGTGATCGACGGCGCGTACGTCACGCCCGGCGACGATCCGGAGATCACGCTCGACGTCGAGATCCCGGAGGACACCCCGGCCGGCAGCACGAACCTGCGCGTGGTTGCAGCCGGGGGCGGCGGCGAAGACACGCTGCGGCTGACGATCCGCGTCGCCGACGCCGCCGCCGGCTCGGTGACGCTCACCTCCGACTTCCCGGAGCTCCAGGCCGCGGCCGGCTCGGAGTTCACGTTCAACGTCACGCTCCAGAACGACACCGCGGCCGATACCACGTTCACGATGAACGCGACCGGTCCCGAGGGCTGGACGGTCGAGGCCAAGCCCCAGAGCCAGGAGCAGGCGACGACGCTCACGGTCAATGCGGGGGCGACCGGCACGATCACGGTCACGGCCACGCCGAGCCCGGACGCCGAGGCCGGCTCCTACCCGATCACGCTCACGACGAGCGGCGGTGGCAAGGACGCGACACTCGATCTCGCGGCGACGATCACCGGGACGTACACCCTGACCCTGAGCACCCCGGACCAGGTCCTCTCGACAACGGCGAACGCGGGGTCGGCGAAGGACTTCGCGCTCAGCCTCGCGAACACGGGGTCTGCCCCGGTCACGGGCGTCACGTTCAGCTCGAGCACGCCGACAGGCTGGACGGTCGAGTTCGAGCCCGCCGACGCCGCGTCGGTCGCGCCCGGCACGCCGGTGCCGGTGACCGCGAAGATCACGCCCAGCCAGGACGCGATCGCGGGCGACTACGAGCTCACGATGACGGCGACCGGCGCGGAGTCGAGCGACGACGTCACCATCCGCGTCCGCGTCGAGACCCCGCAGCTGTGGTGGATCGTGGGGGTCCTGCTCATCGTTGCCGTGTTCGCCGGCCTGTACTGGGTCTTCCGGACCTACGGGCGGCGGTAGGGCGATGGCCGACGATCGGACGCCTCCGTCCGACGGGCGCCGGGGCGTCACGCGGCGAACGCGCCGGCGACCGGGGCCGATGGCGCGCCCGGTGGACAGCTCCACCCGCGTGCCGAACGATCCGGCCGCCGGCGACGCGGCCGGGGCGGACACCTCCGCGGAGCAGGCCGCACGCCCCTGGGAGGTGGCCGCGCCGGGCTCCGCGACGACGCGCGACGCACTCGAACAGCCGCGGACGAGGCGTCGCGTCACGGTCAGCCAGCTGCTCGCGGACGTCCCCGACGACGCAGTCATCGTCGCCCGTCGCCTGTCGAAGGCATACGGTGAGTTCGCGGCCGTCAGCAACCTCGACCTCACGATCAGGGCCGGCGAGGTGTTCGGGCTGCTGGGACCGAACGGTGCCGGCAAGACGACAACGGTGCTGATGATCCTCGGCCTGACCGAGCCGACGCGCGGCGTCGTCCGCGTGCTGGGTCTCGATCCCACGCGGGAGCCGCTGCGGGTCAAGCGCAAGGTGGGGTACCTGCCCGACAACGTCGGGTTCTACGGCGGCATGACCGGCCGCGAGAACCTGCGCTACACGGCGAAGCTCAACGGCCTCGCCCGCACGGCCGCCGAGGCGCGCATCGACGAGCTGCTCGCCGAGGTCCGGCTCACGGATGCCGCGGACAGGAAGGCCGAGACGTACTCGCGCGGCATGCGCCAGCGACTCGGCATCGCTGATGCCCTCGTGAAGAACCCGTCGGTCCTCATCCTCGACGAGCCGACGATCGCCATCGACCCTGCGGGCGTCGAGGAGCTGCTGGCACTGCTCCGGCGCCTCGTCACCGAACGCAACCTCACCGTTCTGCTCAGCTCGCACATCCTGGGCCAGGTCCAGAGCCTGTGCGACCGCGTCGGCTTCTTCTCGGCGGGGCGGCTGATCGCGGCGGGACCGCTCGACGAGCTCGCCCGCGGCACGGACCGGACGATCCAGCTCGAGGTGGGCGTCGAGGGCCCGCCCGCGGCGATCGACCCGGTTGCCGCCGCCCTTCCCGGCGTCCGGTCCGTCGAGCCCTCGCCCGACAACGACCGCTATCGCATCGTGACCGCGACCGAGGACGTGGCCGGGCCGCTCGTCACGGCCCTCGCGGCCGCCGGTGTTCCACTCGTCCACCTGCGGCGCCGTGGTGCCGACCTCCTCGACCTGTATCGCCGCTTCGTCCCGGAGGCATCCGATGGCCGCGCCCGCTGACACGTCCCGCGTATCCGACGCCCGGCGCTCGGCGCGGCGCGCCGAGAAGGCGCCGTCGGGTGGCTGGCGCACGATCGCCGGCAAGGAGCTGGCCGATCACCTCGAGAGCGTCCGCTTCGTCGTCCTGCTGATCGTCATCGGGATCGCGGCGATCGTGCCGATGTACTTCATCTCGACCGACATCTCGGCCGCGGCCCCGCAGGTCGCGGGCCAGCCGGCGCTGTTCCTCGTCCTGTTCATCGGCGGTTCGGACCAGGTGGGCGGCGTGCCGATGATCGCCCTTGCCGCCCTGCTCGTGCCGCTGGTCGGCATCGCGTTCGGGTTCGACGGCATCAACTCCGAGCGTGCGCAGGGGACGCTCTCGCGGCTCCTGGCCCAGCCGATCCACCGCGATGACGTGATCAACGGGAAGTTCGTCGCGGGCATCGCCGTGATCGCGCTGATGCTGACGGCCCTCGTCGTGCTGGTGACCGCCCTCGGGATCGTGCGGCTCGGCATCATCCCGTCGGCGGAGGAGCTCGCACGGGTCGTCGTGTGGCTGCTCGCGACCGTGCTGTACGCCTCGTTCTGGCTCGCGTTCGCGCTGCTGCTGTCGGTCGTCATCCGCGGCCCCGCGAGCGCCGCGCTCGTCGGGTTCGGAACCTGGTTCGGCCTGACGCTGTTCGGCCAGTTCCTCCTGCCGCTCGTCGCCAACTTCCTGTTCCCGCCCACGACCACGACCCTCGGGCAGTACGCGTTCGCCTCCACGCAGTCCGCGGCGACGTTCCTGCGCATCTCCCCGGCGGTCCTGTACGACGACATCGTCCGCGCGGTCATGAACCCGTCGACGACGTCGGTCCTCGGGTTCGGCAACATCGGCCAGGCGATCTCGGACGCGGAGCGCGTCCAGACCTCGCTCCTCACGCTCGACCAGAGCATCCTGCTCGTGTGGCCGCAGATCGTCGTGCTGACCGCGCTCACCACGGCGATGTTCGCGCTCGCCTACGTGCTCTTCCTGCGGCAGGAGGTCCGGGCGTGACGCGGCACCCGCGACTCGAGGTCGGACCGAACGATGCGAGTTGTCACCCTCACGCGACCGCGGCGCAGGAGACTCCTCCGATGACGACCGGTGATCCGGTACCGGCCGCGCCACGAATCCCCCATCGATGAGCACGACAGCCGCCAGCCCGCCGCTCCCCGCCCACGCAAGCCGCAGCGCCCGGGTGGAGCCGACCCGCGCCGCAGCCGCCGTCTCGGGGATCGTCGCGGCCGGTGCGGCGCTCGCCGTCGGCGAGCTCATCGCCGCACTCATGCCCGGCGCGCCGTCGCCCGTCGCCGCGGTCGGGGCCGCGCTGATCGACTTCGCGCCGCCCGGATCCAAGGAGGTCGTCGTCGCGCTGTTCGGCACGAACGACAAGCCTGCGCTGCTCCTGCTCATCGGATCGGTGGTCCTCCTCGTCGGGGCGGGCCTCGGGCTGCTCGCGCGCCGCCGGCAATCGCTCGCGACGGCCGGGATCGTCGCGCTCGTGGCCGTGGGCTTCCTCGCCATGCTCCGCCAGCCCGGCGCGGAGCTCACCGCAACACTCCTGTCCGCGGGCGTCCAGGCCATCGTCGGCATCCAGGTGCTGACACTCCTGCTCGCGGCGGCGCCGCGTGCAGACGGCTCGACGGGCGCGGCTGGGCGCCGGTCGTTCCTCGCCCGCGCGCTCGGGCTCGGCGCGCTCGCCGTGGTGGGTGGCGGGATCGGCCGCAGCATGGTCGAGGGCCGGGCGAGCCAGGTCGCGGCCGCGGAGGTCACGATCCCCCAGGCGGTCGAGCCGGCACCGGCGCCGGGACCTGAATCGTTCCTCGATGTCGCCGGCCTGACGCCGCTCGTCGTGCCGAACGCCGACTTCTACCGGATCGACACGGCGCTCGTGACGCCGTCGGTGGACCTCGCCGGGTGGAGCCTGCGGGTCCACGGCATGGTCCGCAACGAGGTCACGCTGACGTTCCAGGAGCTCGTCGAGCTGCCGCTGGTCGAGCAGTACGTGACGATCGCGTGTGTCAGCAACGAGGTCGGCGGGAAGCTCGTCGGCAACGCGAAGTGGACGGGCGTCCGGCTGGCGGACGTGCTCGAGATGGCGGGTGTGCTCCCCGAGGCGACCCAGATCGTCCCCCGCTCCGCGGACGGCTGGACGGCCGGGTTCCCCACGTCCTGGGTCACGGCGCCGGAACGACCGCGGGACGCGCTGATCGCCGTGAAGATGAACGACGAGCCGCTCCCGGCCGCCCACGGCTTCCCGGCCCGCCTCATCGTGCCCGGGCTGTACGGCTACGTGTCCGCCACCAAGTGGCTGAGCGACATCGAGCTCACGACGCTGGAGGGGTTCGACGCCTACTGGGTGCCGCGAGGCTGGTCCAAGGAGGCTCCTGTCCTCACCCAGTCGCGGATCGACGTGCCCGCCGCCAACGCCGACGTCGCGGCTGGCGCGATCGCGGTCGCGGGCGTCGCATGGGCGCCCGACCGCGGGATCAGCCGGGTCGAGGTCCAGGTCGACGGGGGCGCATGGGAGAACGCGACGATCGCCTCGCCGATCGGACCGGCGACGTGGGTGCAGTGGAAGTGGACGTGGCAGGCGGCGGCGGGCGACCACACGATCGCCGTGCGCGCGACCGACGGCACGGGCGAGGTCCAGACCGACCAGGTCACGAGGCCCGATCCGGACGGGGCGCGTGGCCACCACTCGATCGCCGTCCGCGTGGCCTGACGCAGCCATCCGGTACGCTCTGTCCTCTCCGGCGCGCCCGCGCCGATGCCTCCCCTCCGCACGCCTCCTTGGATGACCCGACGCCGCTTCCTCTTCGACACCCCTGACCGCTTCGTCGCCGGCACGGTCGGCGAACCCGGCAACCGCACGTTCTTCCTCCAGGCCCGCGACGGCTCGCGGATCGTCTCTGTCGCCCTCGAGAAGGTCCAGGTGGCCGCGCTCGCCCAGCGCCTGACGGAGCTGCTCGACGAGCTCGAGCGGCGTGGCGTCGAGGGGGCCGATGCTGACCAGCCGCTGGACGGCGCGACGCCGTCGCTGGACGAGCCGATCAACGAGGCGTTCCGCGTCGGCACGCTGTCGATGGGCTGGGACACCGAGGACGAGCTCGTGCTCGTGGAGGCCCGCGAGATCCTCGAGGACGAGGACGAGGAGGACGAGCCCGAAGGGTTCGACGACGACGACGAGGAGGGGCCGGACTTCCTCCGGGTCCGCCTCGAGACCGTCGCGGCACGGACCTTCGTCGCGCAGGCCGTCCGGCTGGTTGGCGCCGGGCGACCGCCGTGTCCGTTGTGCGGCCAGCCGCTCGACCCGCAGGGCCATCTCTGTCCGCGCCGCAACGGCACCGCCCCGCTCCTGAACTGACCGGCGATGGACGAGCGTCCGGACGACGACCTGCCGGCCTCGCGATGGGAGGACGAGCCACCCGACGACGGCGAGGGGCTCGACGACGGCGAGGACGAGAGCGACGACGACGGGGAGACCGAGTCGATCGAGAGGCTCGGCCTGCCGATGCCGGTGCTGGCCTCGTCCGACGCGCTCGACCTGCTCCACCACGGCGAGCTCCGTGTGGTGGGTCGGCTGTGGGCATCGTCCAACAACGCGCTCCTGTGCCTCGTCACGCGCCCGTGCCCCGACCCCGAGCCCGACCTCGTCGCCGCCTGCATCTACAAGCCCGTCATGGGAGAGCGACCGCTCGACGACTTCCCGGACGGCACGCTCGCGCGGCGAGAGGCGGCCGCATACGCCGCGTCCGAGGCGTCAGGGTGGGGCATCGTCCCGCCGACCGTGTTGCGCGAGGGACCGTTCGGCGAGGGCATGGTCCAGCTGTGGATCCGCACCGACGACGCCGTGGACCCTGTCGAGCTCGTCGTCAACAACGACGAGCGGCTTCGGCGCGTGGCGGTGTTCGACGCCGCGGTCAACAACACCGACCGCAAGGCGGGCCATCTCCTGCCGGTCCACGGTGGCCACGTCTACGGCGTGGATCACGGCGTGACCTTCTCGCCGGTTCCCAAGCTGCGGACGGTGCTCTGGGGCTGGCGCGGGGAGCCGCTCGCGGATGGGGAGCTGGACGTGCTGCGCCGGTTGCGTGCGGCCATCGACGGGTCGCTCGGCACGACCCTCCACGAGCTCCTCGACCCGATCGAGGTGCGCGCGACCGCTCGTCGCATCGACCGGCTGCTCGAGGCGGGAACGTTCCCCCAGCCCGATCCGCGGCGCCCGGCGCTTCCCTGGCCGCCCGTCTGACCCGCGCCCTGGCGGTCGCCCGTCGGCGTCCCCGCCCCGCGCCGTCACTCGTCGCCGGCGTTCCCTGTCGATCCTCGGGCCGGCTCGTCCCTGATCAGCGACAGCTGGTCGGAGCCGTGGCGGCTGCCGTCACGCCCACGCCCCCGAGTCCGGCCCTCCTGGCCGCTGGACATCCGGCGTCGCGTCTCCACCTCGACCCGCGCGCCATCCCGCTCGAGCGCGGGGTGCTCGACGAGGGCGACCACGCGCGAGGCCATGAACCGGCCCGTGCGGACGGGGGTGCCGCCCCTGGTGACCTCGGTCACCTCGACGACGCCGCGCGCGGTGGTGACCTCGAGCCGGCGCCCGTTCCGGCTCGCGGTGATGTCGAACGTCTGGGTCCCGTGGCCCGTGTCCACGACGACCTCCACTCGATCGCCCTTCATCGCGCAAGCGTACGACCCCGCGGTTACGCCCGTCCCGGCTCGCGTTCGGCCGAGAGGATCAGCCCCGCGGGACCGGTCGTGACACGCACCCAGCGGGTGCCCTGAAGCGGGCGGTCGCGGTTCGCGTTCTCCTCGTCCTGGAGCGTCATCGTCGTGCCGTCCTTTGTGAGCGTCAGCGTCGTGTCGTCGAGCACCGCGGTCGCACCCGGAAGGAACGCGGCCAGCCACGTGTCCTGGGCCATCAGCGGCTCCTCGCACGCCATCTCGGTCATGGCCATCGGGCCGACGTTCAGGATGCCCTCGACGACCTCGTACTCGCCACTCATCTGATTGCACCCGGCCGAGGCCCCGATCCTCGTGGCCTCGAACGTGAGACGCACCTGGGAGCCCTCGACGAGCTCGGTTCCCTCGGTCCCCGTGGCCAGGAACGTGCGGCCGCTGAGGGCTTCGGTCGTAGCCGGCATGCCGCCGGCAGGCGCCGCGGACGCGACCGGGGACGAGGTTCCCCCGTTCGAGCCGCCGGCGCCCGTCGAGCACGAGGCAACGAGGACGGTGGCGGCCACGAGCAGGCCGAGGATCGGGAAGCGACGCATCTGGGGGTCACCTTGGAAGCAGGAGGGGACGTGGCGCGAAGGGCGCGTGCCGTCAGACGGCGCGTTCTCCGCTTCGATTCCCGGTTCGGCGCCCCTACGCCGAGCGTCAGCCGTCGACCGTCTCGAACCGGACGGAGCTCTGCTCGTTCGCCTGGGCCGCACCCTCGTTGCCGAGCACGCGGTCCACGAGGCTGGGCTGCTCGAGGTCCTTCGGCACGAGCACGACGCTGGCGCGCTGCCGCTCGGCGTAGGACGCGAGCTCGGCGGCATCCTTCTTCGTCGGCAGCCACCCCCACGCGTCGACGCCGATCGAGCGCATCGCGCGGACCTGGTCCGCGATCTTCGCCCGCCCGGCGGTCGCGAGCGCGTCTGGGTCGAGGCGGTCGTGGATCGCCTCGTCCTCGAGCAGCTCTTCCTGGCCCTCGCCCGACCAGCCGGTTGGCACCGGGCTCGCAAAGACCCCGGCGGCATCGATGTCGTACAGGATCACGGTCGCGCGTCCGCCGGCGGCCATCGAGCTGGCGCGGGAACGGATCGCGTCGTAGCGGTCATCTTCGCCGGTGACGGCGACGATCGTCTGGGAACCGGATTCGGCAGGCATGGCGTCTCCTCTGGGAGCTCCGAGGCTCACCCGGGACGGGTCGCGTTCGCGTTACATCCCGGTGATCCCCCGTTCGGACCAGTTGACAGAACGATCGTTCGGATCCATGATTCTTGCATCGCCCGATGACATGCGGCCACCCTGGTCGACGCCCAACACGCGTAACCGTCGCCGCACCGGGTACAACAGAACGCCGCTCCGGCCCCGAACAGTCCGGCCGTTGGAGCAGCACACAGGTCCGTCCCAACCCGACGGGCCCCGGAAAGGAAACCGTCAATCACAATGCTCTCACGCGCCACCACGAATGCCGTGGCGCATCGCGCCAGCTCGATGCGCCGAATGCGCCGTCGCGCCGTCGCAGCGACCCGGCTCTACTGCGCCACCAACGGGTGCACCTCGTTCCTCGTCATCGACGAGACGGGTGGCACCGCCTCCTGCGAGATCTGCGGCTACACCCGCCGTCTCCACTGACCAGCTGATCACCTGATCTGCGCGCCGGCCACGCGAACGCGCCGGAGCCCGATCGAGATCTTCACCGGCCGGCCGAATGGGCCGGCCGTCGTGATTCCCGGGCGTGCCCGGGTCGCACGCCTGCGGGCCGGCCGCCGGGCCAACGCAGAACCGGCCAGCGTCAGCAGTCAAAGACCGACCAGCAGATCGAGTTCCGCAGCCGCTGGTCGTCGAGGACGAGGTCGCGGATCGCCGCCGGAAGGCGCTCGCGCTGCCACCGGCACTCGCGTCGGCGCGCGCGGTCACCCTGTCCGTCCGGTGCCGCGGCAGCGGCGGCCTTGATCCCATACGCCGCCGCCCCGAGCTCGTGCGCCGCCACGTGCGCGACGGCCGCGGCCTGCCCGGCAGCGTACGCCGCATGTCGTGCAGCCCCGCTGAGGTCCCTGGCGGCGCCCATCGCATGGCCGCCCGCGGTACGCGCCCCGGTCATCGTGGCCTCGCCGCGTGCCCAGGCCCGCGCACGCTCGATCGCTTGACGAGGGCGGTCATCGCCCGGGCGAACCTGCTCGAACGTGTGGAGCACGTGCTCGGCACAGTCGGCGGCCCACAGCGCCAGCAGGCGGTGGTCCGCGTCCTCGAGCGTTCCGCCCCGGCGGACCGTGACGAGCCGCGGGTCGCGGACCTCGCTGAGGATCACCGCCTGAGCCTGCCTGCTTCGACTCGGATCGACCTCCACTTCGGTCGGCGCGGAACTGCCGTACGCCGTGCAGCCGGCGGAGCGATCATCGCGTCAAGTATGGCGAACATCGTGGAACGGACGTCGGCTGGCGATGCCTGACGGCTGGCGCCGGCCGGCGGTCGTGCTCGCGATCGTGCTCGATGTCGCCGTGCTCGTCCTGACGCTCGTTGCGCTGCTCAACGGCGTCTCGCTGATCGTGCTCGCCTTCGCGGCCATCCTCGGGATCGCGCCGTGGGCGGCGATCATCGACGACGCCGAGCGCCCGAAGCGTCGCTGAGCCGTCTGCACGGTTCCCGGACGCGCCGGCAGTCAGCCGCGGTCGGCCCGCAGCCACCAGCGGCGCTCACGGATCGTCACGCCGCCGAGGTCCTCGTCGAGGAGCTGGGCGGGCTCGAAGCCACGGGCGACGTAGAACGGCTCGCCGAGCGCGTTGCCCACGAGCACGTCGGCAGAGATGTCGAGCAGCGGGTACGTCGCGACGACCCGGGCGAGGAGCGCCGTGCCGAGTCCCTGACCGCGGGCATCCGGCCGGGTGTAGAACGCGGCGATATGGGCATGGTCGTCCTCGTGCAGGGCCTGGACGAACGCGTCCACGCCGGACTGGTCGCCGCCGTCGAACCCGGCGACGAACGTGTCATGCCGCTCGATCCGCAGCGCCACCCGCTCCGGCGTGTACGCCTTGGCGAGGAACGCCTCGACCGCTGCCTCGCCGATCAGCGCGACGTACGTCTGGCGCCACGCCGCATGGCCGATCTCGCGGATCGCGGGCCCGTCGTCCGGACGGGCGCGCCGGACGACGACCGTCCGCCGTTCGGGGGCCGCGGTCATGGCCGCGCCGCCCGGTCGTACTTCGCGAGCTCGTTCTCGACCCGCAGCGGAACGCGGTGCTGCCGCTCGGTGGGTGCCTCCGCATTGAGCCTCGCGACTGCGGCGTTCAGGTCTTCGACGAGGCGCTCCAGGGCGGCCCGATCTCTGGCACGACCAGACGGCGACGCCCCGGGCGCGCGCGCCACCAGCGCGTCGCGCCGCGCGAGCAGCTCCCGGACCTCCTTGTCGGCCTCGATCCATGGAGGCGCGACCCCCGCGTTCCGCAGCATCCGGAACGCCATGGCCCACTCCCCCGCGTGGGTCTCGTCCTCGACCGGCAGCGGCTTGCCGTGATGTGGCAGGTCGTCGAACCGGCCGTCCTCCATGGCCTCGCGGATCTGGCGATCGACGAGGCTCTCCCATGTCCGCGCGACCTGGCGCGCACCGTGCTCGTCGATCCGGTTGGGAGGCCTGCGGGGCTGCTGCACGGCGGCAGTCTAGCGGCCGCCTCCATCCCGGGCACCGGCTGGGGTCGCAGCCGCCTGTGACACGCAACCTGACACGACCTCCCCGTACGATGGCGACGTATGCAGCTCATCGACGGCCGCCCGGTCTATGCCGCCACCGACCTCGTCGGATTCCTTGCCTGCACCCATCGTCTCGCGCTGGAACGAGCCGCGATGATGGGTCTCGTCGAGAAGCCGGTGCGCAACGATCCTACGATCGAGCTCGTCGCGAAGCGGGGGATGGAGCACGAGCGGCGATACCTCGAGGACCTGCGGTCCGAGGGCCGGCGCGTGGTCGAGATCGACAAGGACGGGTCGGCCGTCGCGCCGCTGGGCGGCGGGGAGGTCACCACGCCGCGCGACACCGGCGCGGAGCTCCGGGCTGCCGCGTCGGAGACGCTCGAGGCGATGCGCAGTGGCGCCGACGTCATCTACCAGGCGACGTTCTTCGACGGCCGCTGGCGTGGCCACGCCGACTTCCTCCTGCGCCGATCGCACGAGCCGGGCGAGGCCGACAGCGCGCTCGGGCCGTGGCACTACGAGGTCGCGGACACGAAGCTGGCACGGCACGTCAAGGCGGGGGCGATCCTCCAGATCTGCTCGTACGTCGACCAGCTGACCAGGATTCAGAAGCGCCAGCCCGAGTATCTGTACGTGGTCCTCGGCGGCCGCACGCGTCCAACGGACCGGCGCCGGGTCGAGGACTACATGGCCTACTACCGGCGCGTCGTCGCCGAGTTCGGGCGAGCGGTCGGCCTGCCGGGCGACGACACGGACGGGATCGTGTATCCGCCCGTCGGGACCTACCCGGAGCCGGTCGAGCACTGTGACGTGTGTCGGTGGAATCCGCAGTGCCGGGCAGAGCGACGCGCAGACGACGACCTCAGCCTCGTCGCGGGCTCGACCAGCCGCCAGCGCAAGGCGCTCAAGGCGCGCGGGATCTCGACGAGGACGGCGCTCGCGCGGCTGCCGCTGCCGATCGAGCCACCGCTCGAAGGGATCGGCGATCGTGCGCTCGAGCGTGTGCGCGAGCAGGCCCGGATCCAGG
>DATFQL010000243.1:0-3262 GCA_035264305.1 Candidatus Limnocylindrales bacterium
GGCGGGCGTGTCGACCGGGGCGTCCCAGTAGCGCGTGAGCTCGTCGTCGAGCTTGAGGAGGGTGATTGAGCAGCCCGCCATCTCGAGCGAGGTGATGTAGCTGCCGACGAGGCTGCGCTCGATCGTGATCCCGCGGTCCGCGCAGATCCGGGCGAGCTTGTTGAACACGACGTAGAGCTCGATGAGCGGCGTGCCGCCCATGCCGTTGACGAACGCGAGGACGCGGTCACCGGATTCGAACGGCACGTCGTCGAGGATCGGCGTGGCGAGCATCTCCGTGACCTCGTCCGCCGTGGCGATCTTCGTCCGCGTGCGGCCCGGCTCGCCGTGGATGCCGACACCGACCTCCATCTCGTCGTCGCCGATCTCGAACGTCGGTTTGCCGGCGGCGGGAACCGTGCAGCTCGTGAGCGCCATGCCCATCGACCGGACGTTGTCTTGGACCTTCTGGCACAGGGCCGTGACCGTCGCGAGGTCGGCGCCCTCCTCCGCGGCCGCGCCCACGATCTTCTCGGCCAGCACCGTCCCGCCCACGCCGCGGCGACCGGCCGTATAGAGCGAGTCCTTGACCGCGACGTCGTCAGCGATGACGACGGCCGAGACCTCGAGCCCTTCGGCGCGGGCGAGCTCCGCAGCGAGCTCGAAGTTCATGATGTCGCCGGTGTAGTTCTTCACGATGTGGAGCACGCCGGCGCCGCCGTCCACGGCCTTCGTTGCCGCGAGCATCTGGTCCGGGACGGGCGAGGTGAACACGGCGCCCGGGCAGGCGGCGTCGAGCATCCCGCGCCCCACGAACCCCCCGTGCATCGGCTCGTGGCCGGAGCCCCCGCCCGAGATGACGCCGACCTTCCCCGCCCTGGGGGCATCCCTGCGGACGATGATGTTCGGCTCCTCGACCCGGAGATAGCCCGGGTGCGCCGCGACCATCCCCGCGAGCGCCTCGTCGACGAGGTTCTCGGGTGCGTTGATCAGCTTCTTCATCGGATCTCGCTCTCCAGGGCTGGCTCCGACGCGCGGCCGGTCGCCCGTGTGGGAGACCGGGACGCGCGACGCGTCCGATCGACCGACCTACATCTGCATGTAGTTGACCCAGATGCCGTTGTACACGAGCGCGGCCAGGATGCCGCCGACGATCGGGCCCGCGACCGGGACCCAGGAGTAGCCCCAGTCGGAGTCGCCCTTGCCCGGGATCGGCAGGATCGCGTGGATGATCCGCGGGCCGAGGTCGCGGGCTGGGTTGATGGCGTATCCCGTCGTGCCTCCAAGCGACATGCCGATCGACCACACGAGGAGCGCCACGGGCAGGGCGCCCAGCGACGCCAGGCCGCCCGGGGCGAGGCCGACGCCGTCGGACGTCCCATTCGTGCCGAACGCGAAGATCACGAACACGAGGACGAAGGTGCCGATGACCTCGGACACGAAGTTGAGCGGGAGGTTGCGGATGTTCGGGCCGGTCGAGTACACGGCGAGCTTGAGCCCTGGATCCTCCGTCTCCTTGAAGTGATCCCAGTAGTGGACGGTGACCAGCATCGCGCCGATGAACGCACCCACGAACTCGCCGATCAGGTAGACCGGGACGAGGGCCCAGCCGCTCGAGCCTGCGCCCGCGAGGTTGACGGCCTGGGCGTCCAGCGCGCCCTGCGTCGCCAGGCCCAGCGTGACCGCGGGGTTGAGGTGCGCGCCGCTGATCGGCCCGGCGACGACCACGCCCACGAACACCGCGAACGCCCAGGCCGCGGTGATGACGATCCAGCCCGCGTTCTGCGCCTTCGACCGTGCGAGCAGGACGCCGGCGACGACGCCGTCGCCGAGCAGGATCAGGAGCCCAGTGCCGAAGACCTCGGCAAGGAAGATGTTGGTATCCCAGATCATCCGCTTCACTCCCTCGATGCAGGACGGCCCCGATCGGGGCCATGGACCCGGCCGCCAGACCTGCAGGAGCACCCTCTCCGAGCCCGCTGCTGGTGAGCTGCGGCGGCCTGCGCGGCCTCCTTCGCTGGCTCCTCCTTTCGCACGCGCCACGGCGCGGACACGGTGGATCCGGTGGCCGGACCTGCATGCCGCAACGGGTTTGCCCCGACTCTAGTGCTGTGGGCGCGGAATGATCAAGCGTTCGCGGATCGCTGGCGGCAGGGGACCACGTGCCGCATCGGTAGGGCCATGGTCGCGGACGCGGCCGCCCGGGCGAGACCCGAGCACGCGCGTGACCGCGCGTCGGCGAGGTCGCGTCGCGGCGGCGGTCAGCCCTGCTCGAGCGGCCGATCTCCCGTCACGGGCTCCTGCGCGGAGCCGGCCCAGTGCGACTCGCCGGGGGCGTGCCGGCCGCCGTCGAGCTTGTTCTCGCCCTCGGGCATCGTGTCCGGGTCGACCGGCGCGGGCGCGCCCTCGCCGCGGTCGCCCACGTACTCGCTCTTGTTCCAGCGATCGGACGTCGCGGCCGTCGCCTCGGTGTCGGCGTCCGTCCGGCGCTCGCCGGTGTCGCCGGCCCAGTCCTCGCCAGTCCAGTCGTCGGGCCGACGCGTGTCGTCAGTCATCGTCATGCACCTCCGGCCGCGTGCGGCGTGCGGCCGTGCCAACCGTGGCGCTGCGAGCGTGCCCGGTGCGCGCCGGGCGTGCTGGTCGGCGTGACGGTTGCGTCGCACTCGTGCTGCGGGCCCACGCGATTGCGGTACTGGCTCGGCTGTCCCTTCCCGGTGCGCCGATCGGGCTCTGCTACGATCGCTCACCGTCCCATCGGCCACCGGCATCCGGTTCGAGCCATCCTCCGCCCGTGTCCCTGCCAAGGCCGCGGGCCATCGGAGCCCCACGCGTGACAGACACCGTCGTCGATCCCACCGACGTCCCGCCCGCGGTCGCGAACCTCGAGACCATCGTCTCCCTCTCCAAGCGTCGGGGCTTCATCTTCCCGTCGTCCGAGATCTACGGCGGGATCAACGCCGTGTGGGACTACGGGCCCCTTGGGGTCGAGCTCAAGAACAACGTCAAGCGCGCGTGGTGGCGGGCGATGGTCCAGGAGCGCGACGATATCGTCGGCCTCGACGCGGGAATCCTCATGCACCCGCAGGTGTGGGTGACGTCGGGCCACGTCGGCTCGTTTTCCGACCCGCTCGTCGAGTGCGCGAACTGCGGACGGCGCTACCGCCTCGACGAGCTGCCGGGAGCGGAGAGCCTGTCCGCGACCGAGCTGATGGACCCCGAGGCCGTCGCCCGGCTGAACCTCGCCTGCCCCTTCGACGGGTTGCGCCAGCTCGGCGCCCCCCGC
>DATFQL010000244.1:0-6939 GCA_035264305.1 Candidatus Limnocylindrales bacterium
CCCGCCGGCCGCGAGCCGCGCAACGAGCGCGACCGCCTCGGGGTCGGCGTCGCGACCGTCCGCCTCGAGGATCCGACCGAGCTTGCCGCTGATCTCGCCTACTGACAGCCGCCGGACGTCGAACCGCTGCAGCCGCGACAGGATCGCCGGGGGGAATTCCTGGGGGTGCGTGCTCGCGAACATGAAGATCACGAAGTCGGGCGGCTCCTCGAGCGACTTGAGGAGCGCGTTCCAGGCGTCCTTCGTGATCTGGTGGGCCTCGTCGAGGATGTAGACCTTCCGGCGCAGGTCCGTGGGAGCGTAGTTGAGCCGGTCGCGCAGCTCCCGGATCGCGTCGATGCCGCGATTCGAGGCGGCATCGATCTCCACGAGGTCGAGCGCCCGGCCCTCGCGGATGGCCACGCACGAGTGGCAGGTGTCGCAGGGATCCGCGCCCGGGGCGAGGTTCTCGCAGTTGACCGCCTTGGCGACGATCCGCGCAAGGGACGTCTTGCCCGTCCCGCGGGGGCCCGTGAACAGGAGCGCGTGCGAGACCTTGCCGGTCGCGACGGCGTTGCGCAGCGTCGCGACGACGGCCTCCTGCCCGACCATCTCACTGAAGGTCTGCGCCCGCCAGCGGCGGTAGAGGGCCTGGTGGGGCGTCCCTGACGTCAACGCGCGCTCCCTGGGGCCGGTCGGCAGGACGCGGCCGGGTAGAAGTGCCGTGCACCCTCCGTCGATAGCGGACGACCCCGCGCCCAGCGGCGCACGCGGCTCGGACCAGGCCGTTCCGCGGCACCCGGCAATCAGCGCTGAGTGCTGCTTCCTTCCGGACCTGACACGGTTCACGAGTCACCGCTGCGCGGGACCCGGTCCTCAACGTCGCGTACGTCGTCGGCTCTCGAGGAGCGCCGACCTCGGGAGGGAATTCAGCCCTGCTGGAGCGGATTGCAGGTACAGGGCACCGCTAGTTCCCCGCCTAGCACGGCCCGGCGATGATAGCAGGCGTCGCCTCCGGATCCGGACGGCGCACCCGCGGCAGCTCGCACGAGACGCGTTCTGGGGAGCTTGCGGAGACTGCAGCCTCACGCTCCCGAAGCCCACAAGGGGGCTGGCGGAGAGGGCGGGATTTGAACCCGCGATGGGTTGCCCCATACCGCATTTCCAGTGCGGCGCCCTAGGCCACTAGGCGACCTCTCCGCCGAAAACGATACGACCCGGCGCCAAATCGCGCCGGGTCGTCTCATGGTCGAAGTGGCGGAGAGGGTGGGATTCGAACCCACGGTGCTTTCGCACACCGCTTTTCGAGAGCGGCACCTTCAACCACTCGGACACCTCTCCGCGGGAGAGGATACCAAAGGCCCCGTCAGGCTCCCACCGGGACGGTTGCCCGGTCGCCCGTCAGCTCGTCCGCCTCCTCCGCGCGGATTCCGGAGACCACCTGCAGCCGGCGGGCGAGCGACGGGTGCTGCGCGAGCTGCAGGACCGAGCCGGCCGCCCCGTCGATCGGGTTCGGGATGGCGTAGACGAGGCCGGCGACGTCGCACTCGAGGAGCGCCCCCACGCACATCGCGCACGGCTCATGGGTCGTGAACACCGTGACGTCGGTGAGGTGGACCGTGCCGAGCTTCCGCGACGCCTCGCGGAGTGCCGCCATGACCGCGTGCGCCGTCGGATCGGTCGACTCGCTGACCCGGTTCGAGCCGCGGGCGACCATCGCCTCGTTCATCACCGCGACGGCGCCGACGGGCGGGGCGCCCCGGGACGCGGCCTGGCGCGCCTCTGCCAGGGCCTCGCCCATGAACAGCTCGTAGTTCATGCGCCGGATCATAACCACCGGCCCCAGCGGTACGATTGCCCCCTGCCCGTGTCACGTCACCGGCGCATGTCGCGTTCGGCTGGATCGCGTGCCGGTACCCACCTCGAACCCGGCCGGTCGTCCGGCCCCGACGTCCGCATCGGAGCCATTCATGGCTGCACCTCGACGGATCGGCATCCTGACCGGCGGCGGCGACGTCCCCGGGCTCAACTCCGTGATCAAGAGCGTCGTCTACCGGGCAACCGAGCTCGGCTACGAGGTCCTGGGCATCCGACGGGGCTGGGAGGGCCTCACCCATCAACGCCGCGGGGACGACCTCGACCCGGAGTACGTCCGCGTCCTGGACCGGATCAACACGCGGACCATCGACCGCACGGGCGGCACCGTGCTCCACAGCTCGCGCACGAACCCGCGCAAGATGAAGACCGCGGCCCTGCCGGCGTGGCTCGACCCGCAGACCATCGCCGACCGGCAGACCGCTGACGGGGTCTACGACCTCACGGACCACGTGCTCGACACCATCGAGCACCTCGGGCTCACTCACCTGGTGACGATCGGTGGCGACGACACGCTGTCGTTCTCGTCGGCGCTGTACGAGCGGGGGCTGCCGCTCGTCGCGATCCCCAAGACCATGGACAACGACGTCAACGGCACCGAGTACTGCATCGGCTTCTCGAGCGCGATCACGCGCGCGAAGGAGGTGCTGAACCGGCAGCGGACGACGCTGGGCTCGCACGAGCGCATCGGGGTGTTCCGGATCTTCGGGCGCGACGCCGGGTTCACCGCGCTGTACACGGCCTACGTCACCTCCACCCGGTGCGTGCTCCCCGAGTTCCCGTACGACGTCGGCGCGCTGGCGGAGATCCTCAGGGAGGACCACCGCAACAACCCGTCTCGCTACGCGATCGTCATCACGGCAGAGGGCGCGATCTGGCAGGGCGGGGAGATGCGCGACGTCGGCGAGGCCGACGCCTTCGGGCACCGGCACAAGATGAACGTCGGCGAGGTGCTTGCCTCGGAGCTCCGGACGCTGACCGGGATCGAGGCGGTCGCGTCCGACCTCACCTACGACCTGCGCTCGGGCGAGCCGGACATGCTCGACTCGATGGTCGCCTCCACGTTCGCGAACGTCGCCATGGACCTCATCCGTGACGGGATCGGCGGGCGGATGGTCGCGGTCCGCGACGGCAAGTACGCGCACGTGTCGCTCGCCGAGACCGGCAAGCCGCCGAGGCGCGTCGAGCTGGACGCGTACGACACGGACCGCTTCCGTCCCAAGTACGCCGACCGGTTGGGTGACCCGCTGCTGCTCACCCCGTCCCTGGGACCGGTGCTCGACTGACGCGGGCCCTCGCCTAGCTGTCGAGGCCCGAGAGACCCCGGATCGCGCGCGCGAGGTTCGACATGTCCTCGTCGCCGCGGCCGCGCGCGACGAGGCCCGCCTCCAGCTGTGCGGCGAGGCCCGCGACCGGCAGGGTCGCTCCCAGCGAGCGCGCCATGTCGAGGGCGATCGCGAGGTCCTTGAGGTGGAGCGCCGTCCGGAAGCCGAGCGGGTACTCGTTGTCGATCATCCGGCCGCTCCGGTTCTCGAGCACCCAGCTGCGGGCGGCACCGCCCGCGAGGGCCGCGGCGACAGCGTTCGCGTCCAGACCGGCCTTGAGCGCGAGGACGATGCCCTCGGCGACGCCGAGATACGCGCCGGCGATGACGACCTGGTTCACGGCCTTGACGGCCTGGCCGCTCCCCGCGGGACCGAAGTGCGTGATCGTCTTGCCGACCGCCTCGAGGATGGGTCGCGCCCGCTCGGCGTCGCCGGGCTCGCCCCCGACGAAGATCGTGAGCGTCGCCTGCTTCGCGCCCTCGGAGCCCCCGGACACCGGGGCGTCGACGAAGCCGATCCCGCGCTCGCGGAGCGCCCCGGCGAAGCGCACGGTGGCGGCCGGCGAGATCGTGGAGCAGTCGATGACGAGACCCCCGGCCGCGAGGCCCTCGCCCACCCCGTCGGGTCCGAGGAGCACCGACTCGACGTCGGGGGTGTCGGAGACGCAGATGACGACGACGTCCGAGGCGCGGGCCACCTCGGCCGGCGAGGCGCCTTCCGTCCCGCCGAGCTCGACCAGCTCCGAGGCCCGACCGGGGGTCCGGTTCCAGGCCGTGACCTCGAAGCCGGCCCGGCGCAGGTTCGCGGCCATGGCCGCCCCCATCGTCCCCAGCCCGACGAACCCGATCCGCTCCACGCCGCACCTCCTGATGCCGCCGAGCGTAGCGCGGACCGTTACCATCACGGGCGATGAGCTGGCTGGGCATCGACCTCCGGCGTATGGGCACGGCCCTGCTGGTCTTCGGCGTCGCCGGCGTCGTGATCGCGGGGCTCGTCGCGGCGGGACTGTTCGGCGGGGCAATCGCCGCGCGCAACCTCGACGAGCGGCTGGAAGCCGATCAGGCCCGGCTGGCCCAGACGCTGGGGCGGCTCGACGCGACGATGGCCCAGGCGGTCACGACGATCGGCAACGCGGGCTCGACGCTGACGACGACGAGCGAGACCCTGGGATCCGCCGCAGACGTCCTCGGGCGCGTCGCGGACACATCGGAGGAGCTCAGCCGGTCGCTCGACGTCAGCATCCTCGGCGCGCGGCCGCTCGCGACCGCCGCGTCGCGGTTCGGCGACCTGTCCGTGGACGCGCGCGCGTTCGAGGACAAGGCAGCGGCGCTTGCCGGCAACCTCTCGGTCAACGCCGCCGACACCGACGCGCTCGCGGACCGGGTCGACGAGCTGCGGACCGAGGTGACGTCCCTCGAGGAGCGGGTGCAGTCGTTCGAGGCGACGAGCGAGCTCGCGTCGCTCGTCGTGTGGGGGGGCCTCCTCATGGGCCTGCTGGCCGCCTGGCTGGCGATCGCGGGCGGCGCGACGGCGTGGATCGGGCATCGGCTGCGCACCCTCGGCGAGGAGGTCAGCGAGGTGGCGGCCGAGCCTGCCAGCGACCGGCCCCTCTAAGGGCTCGCGACGGCCGGCGCATCGCCGCGTTGCGCGAGTGCCGCGACGTCGATCCGGCCCGTCTGCAGGGCGGGCAGCACAACGCGGTCCACGAACCGCTCGGTGGCGTGGCCGTCCGCGACGTCGAAGCTCCGGCGTGCGAAGGCGATCGACGGCGTGGGATCGAGGTCACCTGACGCGATCCATGTCGCCAGCGCCTCGGTCGTGGCGAAGATCGGGCCCGGCATGTCGCGCCGGAAGTCGAGGTAGAAGCCTCGTTCGCGCTCGTAGGCGTCCGCATCGGGCGCAAGGAAGGCCATCGGGCGGCCGAGCAGCGCGAACTCGAAGATCGCGCTCGAGTAGTCGGTCACGAGCAGGTCGGCCACGAACATCAGCTCGTTCATGTCCGGCCAGTTCGACACGTCGCGCACGAACGGGGCGAGCGCGGGACCGATGGTGACGGACCGGCGCACGAACGGGTGCAGGCGGAGCAGGACGATCCACGTGTCGCCGAGCGGCTGCCGCATCGCGTCGAGATCGAGGGAGTCGTCGTAGCGTGCCGCGTGCATCGTGTCGCCCCGGAACGTCGGCGCGTACAGGAGGATCCGGCGGTCGGGCGGGAGCGTGTACCGCTCGCTGATCGCCGCCTCCGCGCTCGCTCGGCGCGACGCGTCGAAGAACAGGTCCGTCCGCGGCAGGCCGAGCGCGGCCGAGAACCGCTCCCGAGGCTGGCGGAAGGCGTCCATGTAGTGCACCGTCGCGGCGTCCGACGGCATCAGGCACAGGTCGTAGTTCGAGTGGATCCGGACCTGGCCGACCAGCGACTCGTCCGCGCCAAATGACTTGTCGAGCACGCTGTAGCCGACCTTCTTGAAGGCCCCCGCGGCGTGCCAGGTCTGGACGCGCGCCGTGCCGCGGCGCGGCCGGATCACGTACATCGGGAAGAAGTAGTCGTCGACGACGAACAGCCGCGCGGTCGCGAGGTGATAGCCCGCGAGGAGGGCGTCGACGATCCCGGCCACGATGCCGGGAAGGCCGGCCGTGACGCGCGAGGCGAGCGTCACGACGGGCACCGCCGGGTCGCGCCGCGCGAGCTCGTCGGCGATGGCTCGGAGGTTTCCTGTCAGCTGCAACGAGTGCGACGTGGCCAGCACGAGGCGCGGGCGGACCGGACGCCGCCGGCCGATGGCGAAGCCCAGCCGGACCAGCGCGGTCCGGAGCCGGATGAGCAGCGTCCTCATCGCCCGATGGCGAGGTCGATCACTCGGTCGGTCGACCTGCCGTCGAGGTGCGCGAAGTGCCTGGCGGCGAACGCGGCCACCTTCTCCGGCTGTAGATCCCGGCGACGGATGACGTCGAGGAGCTCGGGGAACGTCCGCACGATGGGGCCCGGGACGAACTCGTCGAACGGGACGTAGAAGTCTCGTTCGGCGGTGTACTCGTCGAGGTCGTAGGCGTAGAACACCATCGGACGGCCGAGGACCGAGTACTCGAACACGATGGACGAGTAGTCGGTGATCAGGAGGTCGACGCTGAACAGGAGGTCGTTCACGTCCATCGGGATGTCGGTCGCCTCCACGAGCCGGTCGCGCTGCGACGGCGGCACCACGATCCGGTGGCTGATGAACGGATGGTGCTTGAACAGGACGACCGCGTCCTGTTCCGCTGCCAGCGCGTGCAGCGCATCGAGGTCGAGCCGGTCGAAGTCGTAGCTCGCCGTCGACACCTTTTCGCCGCGGTAGGTCGGGGCGAACAGCCACACGGCGTGCCCGACGATCTGCGGCAGCAGCTTGCGCGCCTTGGCGATCGCCGCGTCCCGCCGCGCGGGGTCGAAGAACCGGTCCATGCGCGGGATGCCCGTCGGGACGAGGCGGTCCTCGGGAACGCCGAGGGCCTCGGCGTAGAACGGCGCGTCAAAATCGGAGCTGACGATCACGTCCGTGGTGTTCTTGTGGATCCGGCCGAACGGGCTGAACGGCGGCGTACCGGCCGTCGCGGAGCGGCTGTAGCCGACTGTCTTGAACGCACCTGCGGCGTGCCACAGCTGGACGATGCGCACGTCGGCGGGAAAGTCGACCCAGTAGACCGGGTAGAACGAGTCATCGAGAAAGATGACCCTGGCGGCGGCCATCGCCCACAACAGCCGCAGCCGGTGACGCCACGGCAT
>DATFQL010000245.1:0-17250 GCA_035264305.1 Candidatus Limnocylindrales bacterium
CCAGCGGCTCGCGACGCAGGCCGAGCCGCAGCCATCGCCGGCGGAACGCGTGGCGACCGACGTCGGAGTTCCGCTGACGCCGGGGGACGTCCCAGTCGAACCGATGGTAGAGGTCCCACTGGCCGAGGTGAAACCGGCCAAGGTAGAACCGGCGGTCGATGTCAGCCTCCACGAGACGGCGGCTGTGATCGAGGTACCAGCGGCTGACGTCCAACCGGTGGTGGACGTCCCAGCGGCTGAGGTGGCGCAGGTGGTCGAGGTCCCAGCGGCTGACGTCGACGCAGGGGTCGAGGTCCAGGCAGGCGTAACCGAACCCATGGTGGAGGTCGTGCCGCCCGGGGAACCGGCGGCGGACGCGGCGGTCGAACCCGAGGCGGCGGAGCTGGAACCACCGCCGGTCGAGGTCCGGCCTGAGAGGCCCGCCGCCGACTCTCCCGAATACGCCGGCCAGGCCGTCGCGGGGGTGGAGATCGAGCCCCCGGCGACCGAACAGGCTCCCGATGTCGCGTTGGAGGCAGGGAAGACCGTCGACGTCCGCGCATGGGAAGCCGCAGTTGCCGGCGTGGTCGAACCGGAGGCAGCGCTCGAGGAGCTCGGCGGTCGTCTCGTCGAGACGCACGGGTGGCCCGAAACCGACCTCGCGGACGTGAACCTCGTCACCCCTGCGGAGTCGAATGCGCCCGAACAGGAGCACGACCCCGGAGTGGTCGCCGCCGCGGACGTCTCCGGCGAGTCGGGCGACCGCGACCGATCGGTCGCCGCGGAACAGGCGTCGAAACCTCCCGCTCCTGTCGCCGACGCGAGGGCCGAGGAATGGCCGCCGCGCGGGCAGCCGGGTCCGCACCTCGGGGGGCTTCCTGGGCTCGACCGGATGAAGCACCTGTTCGGCAGGAGACGCGAATGAAGATCCTCGTCACCGGCGGCGCCGGCTACGTCGGCGGAGTGTCGGTGGATGCCATCCTCGCAGCCGGCCACGACGTCGTCGTCCTCGACGACCTGACCACGGGCCACGCGCCCATCGTCCCGCCCGGTGCCACGCTCGTCGAGGGCTCGTACGGGGACGAGGCGGCGGTCAGGGCGCTGCTCGAGGAGCATGACGTCGACGCGATCCTCCATTGCGCCGCGCGGTCGCTCGTCGGCGAGAGCGTGCAGGAACCGGCGAAGTACTACCGCGACAACGTCGCGGGCGGGATCGCGCTGCTCGAGGCCGCTCGTGCCGCGGGCGTCAACCGCCTCGTCTTCTCGTCGACGGCCGCGGTGTACGGGGTGCCGGACCGGACGCCTATCCAGGAGGACGACCCGCTGCGGCCGATCAACACGTACGGCGAGACGAAGCGCACGTTCGAGGGCGCCCTTCGCTGGTACGGCGGCGCGTACGGGCTCCGGAGCGTCGTCCTGCGCTACTTCAACGTGGCCGGCGCGACCGACCGCCTCGGCGAGGTCCATCGCCCCGAGACCCACCTCATCCCGAACGTGCTGGCGGCCGCGGCCGGTGGCCCGCCGCTCACGCTGTTCGGCGAGGACTACGAGACCCCCGACGGCACGCCCGTCCGCGACTACATCCACGTCGCCGACCTCGCTGACGCGCACCTCGCCGCGCTCCTCGCGACCGACCCGGCGGACGAGCGGACGGGTCCCCCGACCGGGGCGAGCCTGCCGCTCGTGTGCAACCTGGGGACCGCGACAGGGTTCTCGGTTCGCGAGGTCCTCGCCGCGGCCGGACGTATTGCCGGGCGCGAGATCCCGCACACCGTGGGGCCGCGCCGGGCGGGGGATCCACCGGTCCTCGTCGCCTCGAACGATCGTGCCCGCGAGACGCTTGGGTGGACCCCGCACCGCTCGACCCTCGACGAGATGGTCGCCTCCGCCTGGGCATGGCGACAGGCGCACCCGCACGGCTACGGGGACTGAGCGCCCCGTCTGCTAGCCCCGCTCATCGAGGGGTGCGCCGTCGGGCGCCAGGCGCGGCGGGAGCACGGCCCCGGCGCTCGCGTGGCGGTGAAGCTCGCCCGACCCGGTCCACCGGTCGGAGACCGGCCACACGAGCCACAGTCCCACGAACATCGTGACGATCAGGCTCAGGATCGCGACCTGGTACGCGGCGGTCCCGATCGAGTCGAACAGCAGGAACACGATGGCGCCGAACACGACCTGGCCGATGACCTGTGACGCCTTGCCCACGAGGCCGTAGACGCCGAAGAACTCGCCGATGCGGTCGGGCGGCGACAGCCGGACCATGAACACGCGGTCCGCAACCTGGACCCCGCTGAGCCCGGACCCCAGGATCGCCCCCGCGACGAGGAACAGCGCGACGCCCGGCATGCCGGGCACCGGCGCTCCCGTCACGGCATCGGTGGCGATGAGCCCCAGCGAGAGCGATCCGAGGATCAGCCCGACCGCCCAGGTCGTGAGGACGATGATCAGTGTCAGGCGCGGTCCGATTCGGTCGGCCAGCGCGCCCCACACGAACGACATCACGATCGCGACGACCGTGAGCAGCAGCAGGATCAGCACCGTCGTCGCCTCGGAGAAGCCCACCGCCTGGACCGCGACGATGCTCATCACGACGATGACCGTGTTGACGGCGTCGGAGTAGAAGAACCGGCCGAGGAGGAACCTCGACAGGCCAGGGACCTGGCGCGCGTGCGCGATGGTGAGCCGCAGCTGCGCCCACGACGCGAAGAAGTCGCGGATGCCGATCGGCTCCGCGGCGGGGTTGGGCACCTCCTTGACGACGAGGAAGATCGGGATCGCGAACAGCCCGTAGAGGACGGCCGCGAGGACGAACCGCAGGTCGACCGGGATGTCGAGCACGTACAGGACGAGGCCGACGAAGACGGTCCCGCAGTAGCCGATCCCGACGCCGATGCCCGACGTCCGGCCGCGCGTCGCCGGTGTGCTGACGAGCTTGATCGACGCGTCGTAGTAGATCAGCGCCGCGAGGTAGGCGAAGTTCGCGATCGTGAACAGGACGAGGCCGCCGAAGGGACCGGCGATCGCGATCGCCGCCGTCGGCGCCACGCAGAGCGCGGTGAACAGCAGCAGGAACGGCAGTCGCCGCCCGCCGCGATCCGACAGTGCGCCGAGGATCGGCGACACGACCGCGTTGATGCCGACGCTCACGACGATCGCGAGGCTGAACGCGAGCTGGCCCGTCGCCGGCCCGAACTGCTCGGGACGGACGAGCCAGAGGCCCATCGCGTACGAGATGACCGCGAACGAGAAGATCGTGTTCGCGAAGTCGTAGATCGCCCACGCGGCCGTGACCACGGGCCGCAGGTTGGCCGCGGGGACGTCGGGGTCCGCCGGATGGTACGCGACGGCCGGGGACGACATCGGCACTCCTGTGCGCGGCCCGGGCGGCGGCTCGACGGCGGGCACGCCCGATGATAGACGCGGGTCGCGCGGACGCGTTGCACGGCTGCGCGACACCCGCCGCGGCGACCGCTAGCATCCGGCCATGGCGAGCGAGACGAACCCGCGCGACATCGCACAGGCGTGGCAGCCGCAGCGTCCGGGTCGCCGTTCGACGAAGGACATCCCGGACGCGATCGTCGAACCGGACTGGGGCGGCATGCGGGTGGTGGCCGCGGTCACCGAGGACGAGGCCGCGCTCTATCGCGACGGGGGCGAGGTCCCGCTCCCCGACGAGCTGCTGCGCGCGTTGCTCGACGGGTTCAGGGCGGTTGAAGCGGTCATCGAGGGGCACGTGACGACGGCTCCGCTGCGTTCGTCGGCTGGCGCATTCCCCACCATGCCGAAGGTGGAGCGCCCGCCGATCCTCGTCCCGCGGGCGATCCGCAAGGACGTGAAGGACGACCCCTTCGTCCGCGCGCGCGACTACGAGCAGGCCGCGTCCCGACTCGAGCCGGCCGTCCGGGAGGCGCTCGAGCGCGGGGAGCGGCACGCGTTCGTCGCGACCGACCTGCTGTGGGTCGACGGCCAGTCGCTCGCGGACGTCCCGCTCCTCGAGCGGCGTCGGATCCTCGAGGGCGTGCTCACGGAATCGTTCCTCGTGCGGCTGTCGGCGTTCGTCCGTCCCTCGGCGGTGTTGACCCTGGTGACATGGGGTGCGCTGGGGTTCCGCGAGCTGTCCTATCGCGCCGCGAACTCGCGCTACCTCGCCGGGCGCGAGCAACCCGACTGGGCCATCGCCCGCGCGCCCGACGCGCCCCAGGGGGTCCCGAAACCCGTCTCGCCTCGCTGATCTCGCAACACGCGGCACACCCCCGCGTCCCGCAGCGGCCTCGGCGCAGCCATACGAACGGGAGTCGCCCGGTGGTAGGGTGGAGGCGATGCCCCCGTCAGCGCTGACACCGGCCATCCGGGAAGAGATCGCCCGCCTCGGCCGTGCCGACATCATGGTCGGCATCCCGAGCTTCAAGAACGCCGCGACGATCGGCTACGTCGTCCGCGCCGCGTCCGCCGGGCTCGTGCAGTACTTCCCCGAGCTCAAGCCCGTGCTCATCAACAGCGACGCCGGGTCGCCCGACGGGACGCAGCGGGTGGTGATCGAGACCGAGCCGCCCGACTACGTGGAGTCGATCCTCCTCGTGCGGCCGACCAACCGGCTCGACCGGGTGACGCTGACCTATCCCGAGATCGACGGGGTGGGCGGCAAGGGCGCCGCGCTGCGCACGATCTTCGAGATCGCAGCGGCGCTCGAGGTCCAGGCCCTCGTCGTCGTCGACAGCGACCTGCGCTCGATCGTGCCGGAGTGGATCGAGCTGCTCGCGGGCCCGATCCTGAAGGGCGGCTACGACTTCGTCGCGCCGCTGTACGCGCGCTACAAGTACGACGGCACGATCACGAACACCGTCACGTATCCCCTGACACGGGCCCTGTACGGGCACCGGATCCGCCAGCCGATCGGCGGCGACTTCGGCGTCTCGGGCGACCTCGTCCGGCACTACCTCGAGCTCGACGACTGGACGGACGACATCAGCAAGTTCGGGATCGACATCTGGATGACGACCTCCGCGCTGACGGGCGGGTTCGCGGTGTGCCAGACGCGGCTCGGGGCGAAGGTCCACGACCCGAAGGACCCCGGATCCGACCTGGGCCCCATGTTCCGCCAGGTCGTCGGCACGATCCTCCGCCTCGCGGCCACCCACTCCGACGCGTGGCTCGACATCCGGGGTTCGCACGACGTTCCGGCCTACGGGTTCGAGCGGATCATCGACCCGCCGCCGCTCGAGGTGAACGCGATCCGGCTCCTGTCCGAGTTCCACGCCGGCTCGGTCTCGGTCTCCGACACGTGGCGCCGCACGATCTCGACCGAGAACGTCGAGACGGTCCTCGAGCTCGCGAAGGAGGCGGGCACGTCGGCCGACCGCGCGACCCGGGCGCTCGGTCTCGGCGGCGAGGGCGGGACGGCTGCCGCGACGACGGTCGAGATGGCCGAAGCGCTGGGGGGGTTCCACTTCCCCGACGACCTGTGGGCCCGCTGCATCTACGACCTGATCATCGCGACGCGGAACGGAGACGTCGACACGGGACAGCTGGTCGCGGCCCTCACCCCCATCTACTTCGGCCGGGTCGGGAGCTTCGTGATCGAGAACCGCAACGTGACGACGACCGCGGCCGAGGAACGCGTCGAGCGCCAGGCACGCGAGTTCGAGCTGCTCAAGCCGTACCTCGTCGACCGCTGGCGTGCGGCCGAGGCCCGGTCGTGACCGGCGAGCCGCTCCCGTCGCGGATCCTGATCCCCGTCGCCAACCCGCTCACCGCGGAGGAGCTCATCCGGATAGGGGCGTCCCTCCTCGAGCCGCGCACCGGCGAGCTGACCGCGCTCGGCATCGTGGAGGTCCCCGAGGGGATGCCGCTGTCCGAGGGGGCGACCCGGGCCCGTCAGGCCAGGCGCCTGCTCCAGAAGGTCCTCGACTACGCACCCGAGGGGACGGTCATCCACCCGCTGGTGCGGATCGGGCGCCACGCGGCAGCCGGGATCGTCGAGGCGGCCGCGGAGCAGGAGGCCGACCTGATGATCTTCGGCTGGGGCGGCAAGTCCGGCGCGCACCGCGACGGCGGTGGTCCGGTCATCTCGCCGACGATCGACGAGGCCGTCCGGGAGTCCCCGTGCGACATCGCCGTCGTCAAGCAGCGCGGCGCGCGGGACATCCGGCGGATCCTCGTTCCGGTCCGCGGCGGCCCGCACGCGGAGCTCGCCCTGCGCGTGGCCGACGCGCTCGCCGTCCGCCATGGCGCCACGATCGCGGTGATGCACCTCGTGCCGCAGGGCGTCACCGAGGCGGTGCGGGCGCAGGCGGAGCACGCCCTCGCCGCCTTCTCGAGGCAGCACCTGAGTGCCCGGAGCGAGCCGATCCTGCGGGAGACCCACAACGTGCGCACGGCGATCCTGCGCGAGGCGGATCACGCGGATCTCGTCGTCATGGGGGCATCGGCCACCCCCGGCGAGGTTGGCTCCTCGCTGTTCGGCGCGCTCCCCGAGGCGATCGCGCAGCGCGCTCGTCCGACCGTCATCGTCGTCAAGACCCGCGAGCCGATCGGGCGGCAGACGTTCGAGCAGCTCGCCCAGCGCGCCGAGACCCTCGCCGCGGCCGACCGCGCCGCCGAGGAGTCCCGGGCGATCCCGGCGAAGGTCGACCGCTGGTTCGCCGAGGCCAACTTCCACCACTCCGAGTTCTCGGACCTCGCCCGACTCACGACCCTCAAGCAGAAGCAGGGCCTGACCGTCTCGCTCGTCCTGCCGACGCTCAACGAGTCCGAGACCATCGGCCCGATCGTTCGCCGGGCGGTCCGCGAGATGCAGGAGCGCTACCCGCTCCTCGACGAGATCCTGGTCATCGACTCAGAGTCCACCGACGACACGATCGCGATCGCCGAGGCCGAGGGCGCCCGTGTCCTGTCGCATCCCGACGTCCTGTCCCGCTATGGCTCGTTCCGGGGCAAGGGCGAGGCGCTCTGGAAGTCGCTGTTCGAGACGACCGGCGACATCGTCGTGTGGGCGGACACCGACGTCCGGAACTGGCACCACCGGATGGTGTACGGGACGCTTGGACCGCTGCTCGTCGAGCCGCGCCTCCAGTACGTGAAGGGCTACTACCAGCGGCCGATCGTCGAGGCTGGCGTCCTCAAGGAAGGCGGCGGCGGCCGGGTGACGGAGCTGGTCGCGCGCCCGCTCATCAACCTGTTCTTCCCGGAGCTGTCGGGGATGATCCAGCCGCTGTCCGGGGAGTACGCCGGTCGCCGGTCGCTGCTGGAGCAGATCCCGTTCTTCACCGGGTACGCGGTCGAGATCGGGCACCTGATCGATGCGTCGGAGCGGGCCGGCATCGAGGGCCTTGGCCAGGTCGACCTCGAGCGGCGCGTCCACCGCAACCAGGAGCTCGAGGGCCTGTCGCGGATGTCGTTCGTCATCCTCCAGGCCGTCATGAAGCGGCTCGAGGAGCGGCGTCGCGCCCGGCTGTTCGCCGAGATGGGGTCGACCATGAAGCTGCCGCGCTCCGGCCGGGGCCGGCTGTCGCTCGAGGTGCACGAGCTCGCCGACCACGAACGCCCCCCGATGATCCGGATCCCCGAATACGTGGAGAAGCGTCGGGGTCCGAGCGGCGACGCGTCGTAGTGACGCTGCGCGTCCTGATCGCCCCGGACTCGTTCAAGGGATCGCTCACGAGCATCGAGGTTGCCACCGCCCTCGGAACCGGGTGGCTCCGGGCGCGCCCGGAAGACGACATCCGCATGGCGCCGCTCGCGGACGGGGGCGAGGGTACCCTCGTCGCGGTCGCAGCCGCCCGCGGCTGGGAGTGGCGCGAGGCCGACGCGCACGACCCCCTCGGCCGCCCGATCCGCGCCCGGTGGCTCGCGCGCGACGACGGCCGGGCGGCGTTCGTCGAGATGGCCGCGGCATCGGGCCTCTCGCTCGTCGCCGCGTTCGAGCGGGACGCGGCGCAGGCAACGAGCGAGGGCACGGGTGACGTGCTCCGTGCCGTGCTCGACACGGGGATCCGGGACATCTCGCTCGGGATCGGCGGGAGCGCCACGACGGACGGCGGCGCGGGCCTCCTCCGGGCGCTCGGCGCCCGCGTCCCCGACGACCTGTCGGCGGTGGACCTGGATGGGCTCGATCCCCGGCTTGCCGAGACGCGGGTGCGCATCGCCTGCGACGTGACGAATCCCCTGCTCGGCGAGCACGGCGCCGCTGCGACGTACGGCCCGCAGAAGGGAGCCACCCCGGATGACGTCCCCGTCCTCGACGCGCGCCTCTCGCGTTGGGGCGACGCGCTCGAGGACGCGACGGGCCGGCGTGATCGGGACACCGCCGGGGCGGGCGCAGCCGGTGGCGTCGGGTTCGCCCTGCTTGCCCTGACCGACCGATGCGCCGACCTGCGACTCGAGCCCGGCGTCGACCTCGTGATGACCGTGACGGGGTTCGCGGGCGCGCTCGCCGCCGCCGACATCGTGCTCACCGGCGAGGGCCGGATCGACGAGCAGACGGCCTACGGCAAGACCGCGCTCGGCGTCGCGCGGCGCGCCCGGGCAGCCGGGACGCCGTGCATCGCCATCGGCGGCGGCGTGACGCCCGAGGGCATCGAAGCGCTGGCAGCCGTCGGCGCGATCGCCGTGCCCGTGACCGAGCAGCCGCAGACGGTGGAACAGGCGATGGCGGCAGGGCGTGCGCCCCTGGAGCGCTGCGGCGAGCGCCTCGCCCGGCTGCTGTTCGTGCTTGACTAGGCAGGTGGAACTCCCTGAGTCAGCGCCTGTGGCACGGCCGGCGACGAAGGCGAAGCCGAAGCCGAAGAAGGCCGTCGCCCGTCGCAAGGCGGACCCCGTCCGCCACTGGGCCAACTACCTCCGCCGCTACCGTCCGGGTCTCCAGCGCTACGTGCTCGATCAGCTCACCGGCACGTACGGAGCCCAGGTCTGGGAGCCGAGGCTCGACCCCACCAGCGAGCTCATCCTCACGATCCTCACCCAGAACACCGCGGACACCAACGCCGAGAAGGCGTACGAGGCGCTCCGCCGTGCCTACCCCTCAGACCGCGATCCCGAGATCCATCACCCGGGCATCGGGTGGGGCGGGGACGGGCTCCCCACGGCGCCGCCCCCCGACTGGACGCGGGTCGAGCTCGCGCCGCTGCCCGAGCTGATCGACGTCATCCGGCCCGGCGGCCTGGGGCCGCAGAAGGCACCCCGGCTGCAGGCGACGCTCCGCCACATCCGCGAGCAGCGGGGCGACTACAGCCTCGCGTTCCTCGGCGAGCTGCCGGCGCTCGAGGCACGGGACTGGCTGACCCAGATCGAGGGGATCGGCAAGAAGACGGCGTCGATCGTGCTCGCGTTCTGCTTCGGGATGCCGGTGATGGCCGTCGACCGCCACGTGGAGCGGGTCTCGAAGCGGATCGGCCTCCTGCCGCCGAAGGCGACGCCCGACCAGGCGCACGACCTGTTCCTCGGACTGCTCGAGCCGGACGAGATGTACGCCGCACATGTGCTGCTGATCCACCATGGGCGCGCGATCTGCCACGCACAGAATCCGAAGCACGACCTGTGCCCGGTCCGCGACCGCTGCCGGTTCGTCGACAAGCGCGCCCCCTGACGCCTCGCCTCCCCCGGAGTCCTCGATGCCCGAACCGCGCCCCCCCGAACCGCGCCTCGACGCCGTCCTCGCCGATCTGCTCGACGCCGACTTCGCGTTCTCGCCCGTGAGCGCGAGCGGGTACGGCCTGACCGAATACGACGACCGGATGGACGACCTCTCCGCCGACGCGCTTCGCGCTCGAGACGCGGCGGCGGTGACGCTCCTGACCCGTCTCGACGAGATCCCGGACGAGGGGCTCTCGACTGACGAGGCGATCGACCGCGATCTCGCCCGCGCCGTCCTCCGCGGGCGCACGATCATGGCGCCGTTCGAGGCATGGCGCCGCGACCCCGTCACCTACTCGGCGCCGGTCACGAGCGGCGTGTTCGTCCTGTTCCTCCATCGCCTTCGTCCCGAGGCCGACCTGGTCGACGCCGCGGTGGCGCGCCTCGAGTCGGTCCCGGACGTCGTGGAAGCCGGGATCGCGAACCTCGATCCGTCACTCGCGCATCCGCTGATCGTCCAGCGCGGTCGCAACGCGGCCAAGGGAGGGGTCCGCTACCTCCGCGACCTCGCGTGGCAGGATGTCGAGGACGAGCCGTCGCGCGAGCGCCTGCGGACGGCAGGAGACGAGGCGGCGGCGCACCTCGAGCGGTACGTGGCCCGGCTGGACGAGGTCGTCGATCTCGCCCACGGCACGTGGCAGCTGGGTGAGGAGCGGTACTCGCGGATCCTCCGCGAGCGAGAAGTCCTTCCCGACGACGCACGCCAGCTCCGCGAGCGCGGGCAGCGCGAGTTCGACCGCCTCGACGCGGAGATGCGCGACCTGTCGCGGGATGCGACGGGGAACCCGGACTATGTCGCCGTCCTGCGCGAGAACGACGCCCACCACCCGCCGAGTGAGCAGGCGATGCTCGAGGCGTACACCGAGTGGACCGAGCGGTCGCGCCAGTTCCTCGTCGATACCGGCCTCGTGACGTTCCCCGAGGGCGAGACCTGCGCGGTCGTCCCGTCGCCCGTGTTCCAGCGGCCGGTCGTCGGCGTGGCCTCGTACATCGCGCCGCCCGCGTTCAGCGACTCGCGGCGCGGCCACTTCTTCGTCCCGTTCGCCCCCGACGGTGCCTCGGACGAGGAGATCCAGGAGCGCCTCTCGAACAACTCGTACGGCTCGATCCCCACGACGTCGGTCCACGAGGCGTACCCGGGTCACCACTGGCACCTCGTGATGCGCAAGTCGGCGCCGTCCTCGAGGGTGCGCAAGGTGTACGGGACGCCGTACTTCAACGAGGGGTGGGCGCTGTACACCGAGCGGGTCATGCGCGAGCGCGGCTTCTTCCAGGACCCGCTGCACGAGCTCCAGCACCTGTCCGCGACGATCTTCCGGGCCGCGCGGATCATCGTGGACACGTCACTCCACCTCGGCGAGATGACCGTCGACGAGGCGATCGCGTTCATGCGCGACAGGGCGGCGCTGCCCGAGGCGGTCGCGGTCGCGGAGGTCGGCCGCTACTGCTGGTGGCCCACGCAGGCGTCGTCGTATCTCACCGGGTGCCTCGAGATCCTCGAGATCCGGCGGCGGTACCTGGACGCGCGCGGGTTCCAGGGCGTCTCCCCCGCCGACGTGCCGGTCGACGTGATCCGGGACTTCCATGACACGATCGCCGCCGCGGGGTCGCTCCCGCTCGGGCTGGCCGATCGCGCCGTCATGGCGTCCCTCGAGCCCGCTCGGTGACGTGGACCGCGTCCCGCTGATCCTCGACGTCGACACCGGGATCGACGACAGCCTCGCCCTCCTGTACGCCGCCGCGAGTCCTGAGGCGGAGCTCGTCGCGGTGACGTGCCTGCCCGGGAACGCCGCTCTCGGGGACGTGGCTCGCAACACGCGCGCCGTCCTGGAGCTTGCGGGCCGGGGCGACGTCGAGGTCGCCGCGGGTGGCCACGCCCCGCTCCGGCGGGCGCTCGAGGTGACGCCGGAGACGCATGGCCCGCGAGGCATCGGGTACGCGGAGCTGCCGGAGCCGACGAGGCCGCTGTCGCCACGGCCCGCCGCGCAACTCGTCGTCGACGAGGCCCGGCGGCGGCCGGGCGAGATCACGCTCGTCACCCTCGGGCCGATGTCCACGCTGGCGCGAGCGCTCGAGCTGGAGCCGGACCTGCCCCGGCTGCTCCACCGCTGGGTCTCGATGGGTGGCGCGTTCCGCGTGCCCGGCAACACGACCCCGGTCAGCGAGTGGAACGTGCACTGTGATCCCGACGCGGCACAGACCGCGTTCGCCGCGTGGCAGGCCGCCGTCGTTCGGGAACCGTCGACGCGGCGGGCGCTCGCCGTCGGCCTCGATGCGACCGAGCGGGCACGGATCGGGACCGACCACGTCGTCGCGCTCGCGCGTCGCGCACGGTCGACCCCTGACGACTCGCTCGACGCGACGCGCCCGCCGGGCGACGCCGAGCGCCGGAGCGTCGCGAGCAATCCCGTCGTGCGGTTCGTTGCCGATGCGCTCCGCTTCTACTTCGAGTTCCACGCGCGCTACGACGGCTTCTACGGGGCGTTCATCCACGATCCGCTGGTCGTCGCGGCGGCACTGGACCCGACGCTCGTCACGACGGAGCCCGTCGCCGTCGACGTGGACGTCGCGGGCGGGCTGGGTGACGGGCAGACGATCGCCGACTTCCGGGGCCTGTGGGGACGGCGGCCGAACGTGGACGTCGCCCTGAGCGCCGACGCGGACGCGTTCCTCGAGCGTCTCGTGGAGCGCGTGGGCGCGCTGGCGGAGCGCGTTGCAGACCCGCCGCTACCCGTCGCGCCTGCTGGGTCGTCCCGCGACGAGGTGCGTGAGTAGCACGGGGACGAACCAGCCGGCGACGACGTCAGCGACCGAGGGCCTGGCGCGCCTGCCGCGCGATCTCGACGTCCTCCCGGGCCGCGATGACGAACGTCCGGACTCGTGCGCCCGCGTCGCTGATCTCGGCATCGGCCGAGCCCGTCGCAGCATCGTTCGCCGCGTCGTCGACCGCGACGCCGAGGAACGCGAGCCCATCGGCGGCGAGCGCCCTGACCCGGGCCGACCGCTCGCCGACCCCCCCGGTGAAGACAAGCGCATCCAGGCCGCGCAGCGAGGCGGCCATCGCCCCGATCGACGTCCGCAGCCGGTGGACGTAGACGTCGAGCGCGAGCGTCGCTTCCGCGTCTCCGTCGCGGGCGCGGGCGAGCACATCGCGCATGTCGTCCGTGCCGGCGAGCGCCAGCAGCCCCGAGCGATGCTCCAGCGCGTCCGTCACGTCCGCCGCGGCGACGCCCTGCTGCTCGATGAGCCACGTGACGATCCCGGGATCGATGGTCCCCGAGCGCGTCGCCATCACAAGTCCTTCGAGCGGCGTGAACCCCATCGTCGTGTCGACCGAGCGGCCGCCGAGGACGGCCGCGAGCGAGGAGCCGGCGCCGAGGTGACAGGTCACGACACGGAACGCGGCATCTCCCGTCCGTCCGGCAAGCGTCGCGGCCCGGCGTGACGCGTACGCGTGCGACAGGCCGTGGAACCCGTACCGCCGCACCCCGAGTGATCGCCACTCGGCAGGGATCGCATACGTGACGGCCGCCGCCGGGAGCGTGGCGTGGAAGGCGGTGTCGAACGCCGCGACGTGGGGCAGGGCCGGCAGCGCCGCCCGGACGGCATGGATCGCCGCGAGCGACCGGGGCTGGTGGAGCGGCGCGAGCGGCGTCAGCGACTCGATCCCGGCGATCGCGTCGCCGTCGAGCACGACGGGCGCCGCGAAGCGCGTGCCGCCATGAACGACCCGGTGGCCGACCGCGCCCGGCGTCGGCCACCGCGCGATCGCGTCGCCCACGACACCCGCATCGGATCCCTCGATCGCCGGCAGGTCGGCCGTCCGGAGCACGGCATCGTCGTGGCCCAGCAGCCGCAGCTTGCAGCTGCTCGACCCCGCGTTGACGACGAGGATCAGCCCTGCGGCGTCGGCCACGTCCAGCCGGCCACCTCCGGCGCGTCCTCGCCTTCGAGCCGGGTGTACGCGCGCGCCTGGAGCCGGCGGTCCACCATCAGCTGGCGGACGTGCCCGGCCTTCGATGCGAGGCCCGGCACCCGGTCGATGACGTCGATCACCAGGTGGAATCGGTCGAGGTCGTTGAGCATGACCATGTCGAACGGCGTCGTCGTCGTCCCCTCCTCCTTGTACCCGCGGACGTGGAGGTTGGCGTGGTTCGTTCGCCGGTACGTGAGGCGGTGGATGAGCCACGGGTAGCCGTGATAGGCGAACACGATCGGCTTGTCGGGGGTGAACAGAGAGTCGAACTCCGTGTCCGACAGGCCGTGCGGGTGCTCGGTCGTGGGCTGGAGGCGCATCAGGTCGACGACGTTGATGTAGCGCACCTTCAGGTCGGGGAGATGCTGTCGCAGCAGGTCGACGGCCGCCAGCGACTCGAGCGTCGGGATGTCGCCCGCCGACGCGATGACGACGTCCGGCTCGCCGCCCTGGTCGTTGCTCGCCCAGTCCCAGATCCCGATCCCCCGGGTGCAGTGGAGGATCGCCTCGTCCATCGGCAGCCAGTTGGGGCTCGGCTGCTTGCCGGCAACGATGACGTTGACGTAGTGCCGCGACTTGAGGCAGTGGTCGCCGACCGAGAGCAGCGTGTTCGCGTCCGGCGGCAGGTAGACCCGGATCACGTCCGACTTCTTGTTGACGACGTGGTCGATGAAGCCCGGGTCCTGGTGGCTGAACCCGTTGTGGTCCTGGCGCCACACGAGCGAGGACAGGATGTAGTTGAGCGACGCGATCGGCCGGCGCCACGGCATGTCGCGGGTCACCTTGAGCCACTTCGCGTGCTGGTTGAACATCGAGTCGACGATGTGGATGAACGCCTCGTAGCAGTTGAAGATCCCGTGGCGGCCCGTGAGCAGGTAGCCCTCGAGCCAGCCCTGGCACTGGTGCTCGGAGAGCACCTCCATGACCCGCCCGTCCGGGGCGAGGTGGTCGTCGCCCGGCACGATCTCGGCCATCCAGGTCCGGTCCGTCACCTCGAGCACCGAGCCGAGGCGGTTCGACGCCGTCTCGTCGGGGCCGAACATCCGGAAGTTGTCGGTGTTCTTCGCCATCACGTCGCGGACGAACGCGCCGAGGACACGGGTCGCCTCGGAGACGGTCGCGCCGGGGGAGGGAACGTCGACCGCGTAGGAGCGGAAGTCCGGCAGCTGCAGCTCGCGCAGCAGCTCGCCGCCGTTCGCCACCGGGTTCGCGCTCATCCGACGGGTGCCGGTCGGCGGCAACGCGGCCAGCTCGGGCAGCAGCCGGCCCTGGTCGTCGAACAGCTCGTCCGGACGGTAGGACCGCATCCACTCCTCGAGGATCGCGCGATTCTCGGCGTTGGTCCGCACCTCGCTCATCGGGACCTGGTGACTGCGCCAGTTGCCCTCGACCTGCTGGCCGCCGATCTCCCTCGGTCCGGTCCAGCCCTTCGGCGTCTGGAACACGATCATCGGCCAGCGCGGTCGTTCGGCGACACCCACGTCGCGGGCGCGGCGCTGGATCTCGCGGATCTCATCGAGTGCCGCATCGAGGGTCGCCGCGAGCTGCCGGTGGACCTCCGCCGGGTCGTCGCCCTCGACGTAATAGGGCGTGTGTCCGTAGCCCTCCATCAGCGCCGTCAGCTCGTCGCGCGGGATCCGCGCGAGCACCGTGGGGTTCGCGATCTTGTACCCGTTGAGGTGCAGGATCGGCAGGACGGCCCCGTCCGTCACCGGGTTGAGGAACTTGTTCGAGTGCCAGCTCGTCGCGAGCGGCCCCGTCTCCGCCTCCCCGTCGCCGACGACGGCACACACGACGAGGTTCGGGTTGTCGAATGCCGCCCCGTACGCGTGGCTCAGGGCGTACCCGAGCTCCCCGCCCTCGTGGATCGATCCCGGCGTCTCGGGCGCCACGTGGCTCGGGATCCCACCTGGGAAGCTGAACTGCCGGAACAGCTTCCGGATCCCCTCCTCGTCGCGCGTGATCGACGGGTAGATCTCGCTGTAGGTGCCCTCGAGGTACGCGTTCGCGACGATGGCGGGACCACCGTGTCCCGGGCCGATGATGTAGATCGCGTCGAGGTCGCGCGCCCGGATCACCCGGTTCATGTGGACGTAGAGCATGTTGAGCCCGGGGGTCGTCCCCCAGTGTCCGAGCAACCGGGGCTTGACGTCCCTGGGCTCGAGCGTTCGCCGCAGGAGCGGGTTGTCGAGCAGGTAGATCTGCCCGACCGACAGGTAGTTGGCGGCCCGCCAGTACGCGTCGAGCAGCTGGAGCTCGTCCCCGGACAGGGCTTGGGCAGGGCTGGAGGTGAGGGCAGTCATCGCGGGTCCTCGAACAGCTGGTGCAGACAGCCTATCGCGCGCCGGGCTCTGCGACGGCAGGCGGGGTGAACCGACCAGCTCAGACTTCGCGGCGGAACGCGACGACGAGCAACAGGAACGTCGTCTCGAGGATGTCGACCCCGGCGATGATCAGCGCCACGACGAACGGCAGCGGATGACCGATCAGCCAGCCGAGGCCGGCAGCGAGCGCGGCGACGGCCAGGAACACGTACCGCACGCCGCGGATCAGGCCCGCCATGTCGCGTCCCGTCAGCTCTGCGGTGCCGAGGTGACGGGCGTCCTCCATCCGGTGGACCGCGCGGGCGAGCAGCCACAGCGCAACGACGACACTCGCCCCGACGAGCACCGCCCGCACGAGGGCCGGCGGCGTCGCGATCCTCGCGAGGAGCTCTCCGTTCCAGCCGAGCAGCGTTCCGGCGACGAGCGCGGCGCCTCCGGCGAGCAGCCACGCGATCCGTCCCCCGTCGATCGACGGCTGTGACGCGGGTGGCGTCACGTGACCTCCACCGCCACCTCGGACGTCGCCCCGGCGACGATCCGCCAGGCCCGCAGCGATGGTGCGCCCGTCACCGGATCCGCCTCGTCGTCGGACAGCGACACGAGCACGTACAGCGCGTCGGGAAACGTGGCGAGACCGATGTCGGTCGCCGACGGAACGGCCGGCGACCGCACGTGGGAATGGACGATGCCCCACACCGCCTCGTCGGCGTCATCGATCGCCACCACGACGCGGAACGTGTCGTCGGGGTGGATCGAGTAGCGATAGGGCGACGCGGCCTCGTTGCGACATGCCTCGTACCTGAGCGCGACGCCCCCCTCCGCGGCGTCGGCGGTGCCGGCGATGATCCCGCACGACTCGTTCGGGTACTCGTCCCGTGCCTGCGCGACGATCGCGTCGACGATCGTCCCCGGGAGGCGGACCGCCGCCGGGCCGGGACGGGAGAGTCCGGCGCCTTCGGCTACCACCAGCTCACCCCGCCCTCGAGGTCGTCCTCCATCTCGTCGAGGTCCCGCTCGAACGTCCCCGCCGAGAGGTACTTCCAGCCGCCGTCCGGCAGGAGCGCCACGATCGTCCCGCTGTCCATTCGCCGCGCCTCGCGTGCCGCGGCCACGAGCACCGCCCCGCACGACGGTCCCGCGAAGATCCCCTCCCGAGCGACGAGGTCGCGCAGCGCGGCGACGGCCTCCCGGTTCGAGACGAGATACTTCGCGTCGAGGACCGACGGTTCGAGGATCTCGGGCACGAAGCCCTCGTCGAGCGAGCGGAGGCCCTGGACGTTCTCGCCGGGGAGCGGCTCGGCGGCGACGATCCGGACGCCGGGCTTGTGCTCCTGCAGGTAGCGA
>DATFQL010000246.1:0-5231 GCA_035264305.1 Candidatus Limnocylindrales bacterium
CGCGCGATCCAGGTGCACCGCCTTCGCCACCGGCCGCAGGCAGTGTGTCGACGACATCGCCTCGACATACCCGCCCTGGTTCAGGATCGCGACCAGCTCGCCCTCGGCGACAGCGCCCAACGGGTAGTCCTCGGCGAACACGTCGCCTGCCTCGTTGATGTGGCCTGCGATCGTCACGACCTGCGTTCGCGGCCGGAGCGGATCGCGCACGGGCAGCACCTCCTGCGCGTACCCGTAGATGAACGCGGAGCAGGTGACGTTCCAGCCGAGATCGAGTCCCACGAACGTGACGCCGCCGCGCCGCTCGACGGTCACCACCTCGCCGAGCAGCACGCCGGCGTCCTTCATGATCCAGTCGCCCGGCTCGAACGCGACCGTGACGTCGTACCGGTCGAGATGCCGCCGCACGACCGACGCGTACGCGTCGAGATCCACCGGCCGCTCGTCGTCACGCGCCGGTCGCCCGAGGCCGCCGCCGACGTTCACCTCGCGGATGGGGAACCCCGCGTCGAGCAACCGGTCGAGGAACGACCTCGCGGCGACCAGCGCCGCCTCGAAGCCCTCGAGCTGGTCGCCGAGCCAACCGGACCCCGCATGGAAGTGCATCGTGTCGACCACGAGCCCGTGGCGCCCGACGGCGGCGATGGCATCGTCAAGCCGATCCGCGGTGACGCCGAACTTCGTGGGTCGCTCGCCGGCGTACGCCAGGTGCTCGGTGTATCCCGCGCCGGCGCCCGGGTTGATCCGGATGCCGACGGTCCGGCCGGGTGCGCGCCGCCCGACCCGCTCCAGCTGGCTGACCGCGTCGAGGTTGAGCCGGATCGGATGGGCGAGCAGGACGTCGAGGTCCCGCTCCGACACGTTCGTCCCCGTGTGGCTGATCTCGCCCGCGAGCCAGCCGTGGGCGAGCGCGTGGGTGACCTCGCCGGGCGAGCAGGCATCGATCCCGACCGCCTCGTCCGAGCCCGGCTCACCGAGCCCGCGCAGGACGCGGAGGACCACCGGGTCCGGGCTCGCCTTGAGGGCGAAGCGCACGCGATGCCGGACGCCGGCGCGCCGCAACGCGGCCTGGAGCGCCCGAACGTTCTCGACGGGACGCTGGAGGTCATAGACGAACAGCGGCGTGCCGTGCTCGCGACCCAGCCGCTCGAGATCCGCGCCGTTGAGCACGAGCCGGCCGTCGGCGACGTCGAGCCCGGGCCTCCGCCACCAGCCCGGCGCCGGAACCGCGAGCGGCTGGAGCTCTGTCGTCACGGACGGGCGTCGGGGGATTGGGCGACCGGCGCCGGCCGAGCGAGGCGCGACGGCCGGGCAGGGCGTGCGGCGAGGATCGCGCGACGCGTCGCCGGATCGGCGAACGGGTCGGGACCCTCGGCCACGTCGGTCCCGATGGCCTCGAGCAGGTGCTGCGTGGCGTGGGCGATCTCCTCGACGGCGTCCCGGAACGCGTCGGCGTTCCGTGCCGACGGCTCGCGGAACCCGCTGACCTTGCGGACGTACTGGAGGGCGGCCGCGTGGGCCTCGCCCGTCGTGGCGGGTCCGGCGTCCTCGGGCCGACGGAGCTGGCGGATGCTTCGGCACATGCGGGGAGGGTACCGCGCTCGCCTTCCAGGGGAGTCAACCCGCGCGAGTCAGCCCGCGAGCTCGACGCCCCGGGTGCGGAGACCGGCAAGGACCGCGTCGGCGACGGCTTCGGGTGTTCGCTCGTCCGTCGCGACTTCGATCGCGTCGAGCTGGCGGAACAGCGGCGCGCGCTCGCGTCCCTGGCGCGCGAGGAACTCCTGCGGGTCGTCCCCGAAGCTCGGCCGGTGATCGGACGTGGCGAAACGTCGAGCCGCCGTCTCCGGGCGCGCCGTGAGCCACGCGACCGCCACGCCGTCCGCCACCAACGCCGCGCGGCAGTCCTTCCGATCCACGGTGCTCGCCGCCGCGCCGATGACATCTGGGCCGCCGCGTGCGAGCGCGCGCAGCAGGGCCCGTGCCTCGAGCTCGTGCATCGCGTCCGTGCCGAGCTCGTCCCGGAGCTCCCGCACGGTCCGGCCCTCGGCGCGTTGGATCTCCTCGTCCGAGTCGCGCATCGGCCACCCGAGTCGCGCCGCGAGGATGCGGCCGGTCGTCGTCTTGCCGGTCCCCATCAAGCCCGCCATCACGAGGTGCCGGACGGTCGCTGTCACCCCTGCAGTGTCGCGTATGCTCCGCCGCCATGGACCGCTGGCAGACGATCATCGAGCCGTTCCGGATCCATGCGGTGGAGCCGATCCGGCTGACCACCCGGACCGAGCGCGAGGTCGCACTCGAGACGGCGGGCTGGAACCTGTTCAGCCTCCATGCCGACGACGTCCTCATCGACCTCCTGACCGATTCCGGAACAGGTGCGATGAGCCGCGACCAGTGGGCGGCGATCCAGCGCGGTGACGAGAGCTACGCGGGCAGTCCGAGCTGGTACGCGTTCCTCGAGGCCGTGCAGCACCTGTTCCCGTTCCGCCACGTCATCCCCACCCACCAGGGCCGGGCCGCCGAGAAGATCCTGTACACGGCGGTCGGGGGTCCCGGGAGGGTCGTCCCCAACAACACCCACTTCGACACGACGCGCGCCAACGTCGAGCACTCGGGCGCCGAAGCCCTGGACCTCGTCATCGCCGAGGGCCGGCAGCCGGCGCTCATCCACCCGTTCAAGGGAAACATGGATACCGAAGCGCTCGACGTCCTGCTCCGCGAGCGGGGTGCCGACGTGCCGCTCGTCGTCGTGACGATCACGAACAACTCGGGCGGCGGCCAGCCGGTGTCGCTCGCGAACCTCCGCGCCGTCCGCGAGGTCTGCGATCACCACGCGAAGCCGCTGTTCCTCGACGGCTGCCGGTTTGCGGAGAACGCGTGGTTCATCAAGACCCGAGAACCCGGGCAGGAACATCGGTCCGTGACCGAGATCGTCCAGGAGATCGGACGACTCGCGGACGGGATGACGATGTCGGCGAAGAAGGACGGGATGGCGAACATCGGCGGCTGGCTTGCGATGAACGACGACGACCTCGCCGAGCAGTGCCGGAACCTGCTGATCCTCACCGAGGGCTTTCCGACATACGGCGGTCTGGCCGGCCGCGACCTGGAGGCGATCGCCCAGGGGCTCCGTGAGGTGGTCGACGAGGACTACCTCCGCTACCGCTGCCGCTCGACGGCGTACCTCGGCGACGCGCTCGTCAAGGCGGGCATCCCGTGCGTCCAGCCGTTCGGCGGCCACGCGGTCTACCTCGATGCGCGCGCGCTGTTGCCGCACATCCCGCCGCTCGAGTATCCGGGCCAGGCGCTCGCCGTCGAGCTGTACCGCGCCGGGGGGATCCGCGGATGCGAGATCGGGACTGTGATGTTCGGCCTGCATCCCGACGGGAGCGAGTCACCCGCGGCGATGGACCTCGTGCGACTCGCGATCCCCCGGCGCACGTACACCCAGAGCCACGTCGACTACGTGATCGAGGTCGCCTGCGACGTCGCGTCGCGTGCGTCGTCTCTGCGTGGGTTCCGGATCGCGACACAGCCGCGCCAGCTCCGCCACTTCACGGCGACGTTCGCGCCGCTCGTCTGACTGGGGTCGATCAGCCCCCGAGCTTCCACTCGATGGTGCCGGTGAAGCAGTGGTCGAGCAGCCTGCACAGGCCGTTGCTCAGGTCCCAGGTCCGGCCGGCCGCATACGGCCCCCGGTCGATCACCGGCGCCGACACGGTTTTTCCCTTGTACCGGAACGTGACGATCGTCCCGCACGGAAGCGTCCGGTGGGCGACGCCGACAAGATCCTTCGTGAGCTTCTGCCCGCACGCGGTGCCGTTCCCGTACAGTCCCGGGCCGTACCAGCTGATGTTGGGGTCGAACCGCCACCCGCCGGCGGCCTGCGGCTCGGGGACGTTCTTCGAGATCGAGCCTCTCGGCGCCGCCGGCTGGCGGACGGAGGGCCGCCGCGTGATCACGGCCGAGCCGGGCTCGACGAGCGCCGATTCGGGCTCGACCCTCGAGGTGGAGGCCGCGCTGTCGTTGAAGGTCGTCGACGCCGCCGGTGATCCCGCTGACAGCCCGAGCGAGACGGCGCTGAGCTGCGCCGGATCGATCGACCGGTCCTGGCTCGGCATCCGCGAGCCGGCGGGTTCCGGAACGGCGACCAGGGCGGAGGCGGCAATGAGTGCCGCGAACGCGACGATGAGTCTGGTCCGCACGTTCGCGCCAATCTACCGGAGGGTGTCAACGCGCGTGATGCACCAACGCACCGCGGTACGCTCAACGGCGTGACGAACGAGGCCCGGGTCGCGCCGTCGAACGTGGCCCAGATCGAGGCATTCGTGCCGATCGCAGCGCCGTACGACCTCGTGCGCACGATGTCGCCGCACCGGCGGGGTTCTGCCGATCCAGCCCACCGCGTGGAGGCGTCGGGCGGCGTCTGGCGGGCGACCCGGACGGCGGCCGGTCCCGCGACCCTGTTCCTGCAGCCGGTGTCGGCCGGCGGCGTGCGCGTGCGTGCATGGGGACCCGGTGCCGTCAGCGCCGCACAGTCAGCCGCCGCGCTGCTCGGCGCGGAGGACGACCCGTCGGCGCTCGTGCCGCGACATCCCGCCGTGCACGAGGGCGCGCGACGGGGCCGGGGCGTCCGGATCGGCCGGTCTGGCGGGGTCTGGGAGGCGCTCGTGCCTGCCATCCTCGAACAGAAGATCACCGGCGACGAAGCGCGGCGCACGTACCGGGCGCTGGTTCATGGCTATGGGGAGGAGGCGCCGGGACCACCGGGCCTGCGGCTGCCGCCGACGCCCGAGACCCTCGCGTCGCTCCCCTACCACGCGTTCCACCCGCTCGGGTTGGAGCGCCGGCGGGCCGAGCTCATCCGAACCGTGGCGCGCGAGGCACCGCGGCTCGAGCGCCTCGGGGCCGCGGTCAACACGGCAGAGCCGGGGATCGCACGGAGCGTGGCCCTTGCGGCGGCATACGCGGCCCTTCGCGCCTTTCCGGGGATCGGGCCATGGACGGCCGCAGAGGTCGGGTTCCGGGCGTTCGGCGACGCCGACGCGGTCAGCGTCGGGGACTTCCACATCCCGAACATGGTGTGCTGGGCTCTTGCCCGCGAGCCTCGGGGCACGGACGAGCGGATGCTCAAGCTGCTCGAGCCATACCGTGGCCAGCGGGCGCGAGTCACCCGCTACCTGGAGCTCGCGAGGATGGCCGCTCCCCGGTACGGCCCGCGCCTCGCGTCCCGA
>DATFQL010000247.1:0-3405 GCA_035264305.1 Candidatus Limnocylindrales bacterium
CTTCCGCACCGACGCCCGGCTGCGGGCCGCGCTGGGGCGGGAGCTCGGCGACGCGACCGTGATCATCGTCGCCCAGCGCGTCGGGACGATCCTCCATGCCGACAGGATCATCGTCCTCGACGAGGGCGAGGTCGCCGGGATCGGGACGCACGACGAGCTCATGCGCACGTGCGAGACCTACCGCGAGATCGTCCTGTCCCAGGTCACCGAGGAGGAGGTCGCATGAGCGGCCCGACGCCGCGACCCGGCGCAGGCTCGCCGCCCGCCGGCGCCCCGATGGGCATGGGCGGGCCAGGTCGTCCGCGGCCGGGATCGGGGCCAGGCTCGGGCCCGCCGCACATGGCGATGATGATGCCGACCGCGAAGCCCGTGCGGTTCAAGCAGTCCTTCCGGCGGCTTCTCGGCGAGCTCGCCCCCGAACGGCGGCTGATCGTCGTCGTGCTGCTGCTCGGCGTCGTCAGCGTGTTCCTCGCGATCCTCGGCCCGAGGCTTCTCGGCGAGGCAACCAACGTCATCTTCGCCGGCGTCGTCGGCAGGCAGCTCCCGGCCGGTGTCACCGTCCAGCAGGCCGTCGACGCGCTGACCGCCGCGGGCCAGACCAACCAGGCGCAGATGCTCGCGAGCATGCCGGGCGTCGTGCCCGGCCAGGGCGTCGACTTCTCGGTGCTCGCACGGATCCTGTCGATCGCCGTGGGCGTGTACGTCTTCAGCTCGCTGTTCAGCTGGGGGCAGGCGTACATCATGGCCGGCGTCACCCAGCGAACGGTCTACCGGCTCCGCGAGCGGGTCGACCAGAAGCTGGGACGGCTCCCGCTCGCCTACTTCGACCGCGAGTCGCGCGGCGACATCCTGTCGCGCGTCACGAACGACATCGACAACATCAGCCAGACGCTCCAGCAGAGCCTGACCCAGCTCATCACGTCCACGCTGACCGTCATCGGCGTCCTGATCATGATGTTCACGATCAGCCCGCTGCTCGCGTTCGTGTCGCTGCTCGCCGTGCCGGCCTCGATGGTCACGGCGCTCCTCATCGCCCGCCGGTCGCAGGTCCAGTTCGCCGCGCAGTGGGCCAGCACCGGGACGCTCAACGGGCACATCGAGGAGATGCACACCGGGCACGCGATCGTGAAGCTGTTCGGGCGGCAGCAGCAGGCGATCGACGAGTTCGACCGGCGGAACGCCGAGCTCTACGAGGCGAGCTACCGGGCGCAGTTCATCTCGGGGATCATCCAGCCGGCGATGACGTTCATCTCGAACCTCAACTACGTCGCGATCTGCGTCATCGGCGGCGTGCAGGTGGCCACCGGGCAGATGAGCCTGGGCGACGTCCAGGCGTTCATCCAGTACTCGCGGCAGTTCACGATGCCGATCATCCAGGTCGCCTCGATCGCCAACGTCATCCAGTCCGCGGTCGCGTCCGCCGAACGCGTGTTCGAGCTGCTGGACGAGGCCGAGGAGATTGCCGACCCGGTGGCGCCGGCCGTGTTGCCCACACCGGCCCTCGGCCGGGTGACGTTCGAGGACGTCGCGTTCCGCTACGTGCCCGATCGGCCGCTGATCGAGGACCTCGACCTCGTCGTGGAGCCGGGACAGACGGTCGCCATCGTCGGCCCGACGGGCGCGGGGAAGACGACGCTCGTGAACCTGCTGATGCGCTTCTACGACGTCGACCAGGGCCGGATCACCGTCGACGGGGTCGAGACCCGGGAGCTGACGCGGGACGCCCTGCGTCGGACGTTCGGGATGGTCCTCCAGGACGCGTGGCTGTTCAAGGGAACCATCCGCGAGAACATCCTGTACGGCGCGGACGCGGGATCGGTGTCCGAGGAGGCGTTCCGCGCCGCGGCCGATGCCGCGCACGTCGACCACTTCGTCCGAACGCTGCCCGAGGGGTACGACACGGTGCTGGACGACGACGCGACGAACGTGTCCGCGGGCGAGAAGCAGCTCCTGACGATCGCCCGTGCGTTCCTCGCCGACCCGCCGATCCTCATCCTCGACGAGGCGACCTCGTCCGTGGACACGCGCACCGAGGTGCTGATCCAGCGCGCGATGAAGACGCTGATGGAGGGGCGGACGTCGTTCGTCATCGCCCATCGGCTGTCGACGATCCGCGACGCCGACGTCATCCTCGTGATGCGTGAAGGCCGGATCATCGAGCAGGGCAGCCACGAGGAGCTGCTCGCGGCGCGCGGGTTCTACCAGGAGCTGTACTCGTCCCAGTTCGAGGACGCGCTGGAAGAGGTCGCGTAGGACCTCGCTCCGTGCTGGGTTGCGCGTTTTGAGTCGCGTCGCGCCCACCCCGCAACAGCAACGGGCTCCAGCGCGAGCGCGACTCCCCGCCAGGTCATGCCCCGGTCATGGGACGCCGACCGCACCACACCGCACCTTGCCGACCTCGACCGAATGGTACGGCGACTTCGAGGTACCCCGGTTGGGACCATCGGATGGTTCCCGAAGTGGGTGCGCTCGCGCACCTTGCGGATCTCATTCGGTGTCGGAGGGCACCGGCTCCCTCATCAGCACCGAGGATCATCGTGCCCAACCGTCGACTGAATGTCGTTGCGCGCCGCGGGCTTGCGGCAGCGACCTCCGGACTCATCCTCGCGGGGGCGCTCATGCCCGCCGCGACGGCCGCAGCCGGAGCACCTCCTGTTCTCCGAAGCGACTACATCAACACGCTCAAGAACGTCACAACCACCGGCAACGTGCTGGCGAACGACAAGGACCCCTCGGGAGGGGGCTTGGTGTTCGACTCGTTCACCCCCGTATCGGTGTCCGTGGGGACCCTGACCATCGCGTCGAACGGGGCGTACAGCTTCTCTCCGGCGACGAACTGGACGGGAACGGCCTCGACGACGTACCAGGCGCACAACACGAACCGATCGCGGACGGGGAACATCTACATCACGGTCCGGACGGAGAACGCGGCGCCGGTCGCGAACGACGACGTCCTCACGCTCGGCGAGGACTCGACGACGGACGTCACTGCCGACATCCTCGCGAACGACACGGACGTGGATGGCGACACGCTGTGGGTCACCGGCGTCAGTGGAGCTGTCGGCGGAACCGTCGACCTGACGACTGAGATCGTGACGTTCACCGCGTCGGCCGACCTGTGCGGATCGAGTGCGGCGGGCTTCGACTACACGATCACCGACGGGTTCCTCACCGCGGCGACCGGCCATGTGACCGTTGACATCACGTGCGCCAACGACGACCCGACCGCGGTCGACGACGACGCCTCGGGCACCGAGGACACGAACGTCACGATCACCGCGTCCGACCTCGCGGCCGACGACACCGACCCCGACACGGCCGACGCCCTCACGGTCACGGCTGTCTCGAACCCGAGCGGCGGCACCGTCTCGCTCGTCGCCGGCACGATCACCTTCGTCCCGACGG
>DATFQL010000248.1:0-3024 GCA_035264305.1 Candidatus Limnocylindrales bacterium
GACGGGGTCGGCGGCTTCCCGCGCCGCAGCGAGTCCCCGCACGACGTCATGGACGGTGGGCATGCCGGGACGGGACTGTCGATCGCCGAGGGCCTCGCGACCGCACGCGACATCCGGCACAGCCTGGAGCGGATCGCGGTCGTCGTGGGCGACGCGGCGCTCCTCTCGGGCCTCAGCCTCGAGGCCCTCAATGACATCGGTCATCGTCAGAGCCAGCTCCTGATCGTGCTCAACGACAACGAGATGTCGATCAGCCCGTCGGTCGGTGCGCTGTCGAAGTACCTGTCCGAAATCAAGCTGTCGGTCGCCTGGCAGCAGAGCAAGGGCGTCTACGACGGCGTGATCGAGGCGATTCCGCGCGTCGGTCCGCGAATGCTCGAGATGTCCCGACGCTTCCGACAGTCGGTCGTGTCCTTCGCGCAGCCCGGCCAGCTGTTCGAGGACCTCGGGATCACCTACATCGGGGTCATGCCCGGCCACGACCTGCGCCTGCTCGAGGAGACGTTCCGGCGGGCGCTTGCGCTCAATGGCCCCGTGATCGTCCACGTCCGCACGCAGAAGGGGAAGGGCTACAGGCCCGCCGAGACCGACCAGGTCTCGTTCCATGGCGCCGCCCTCCCCCCGATGCCGGTTCCGGCGACCGATGCCCACGACCGCCTGGCCGCAGGACGAGCCGACGCGGCACCGACTCCGCCGTCGGCCTCTGTCATGGCGGACCGGCGCGCACCCACCCACAACGCCGAGGGGCAAGCGGAGCTGCCCGCGGCCCTGGTGGCCGACGCGAAGAAGGTCCCGAACTACACCTCCTTCTTCGCGCAGGAGCTGGTCGAGCTGGGCGCCACCGACCGGCGGATCGTCGCGATCACTGCCGGCATGCCGACAGGCACGGGCCTCAACAAGTTCCAGGCCGCGTACCCGGACCGGTTCATCGACGTCGGGATCGCCGAGCAGCACGCGGTGACGCTCGCCACCGGCATGGCGCTCGCCGGCATGCGTCCGGTCGTCGCCCTGTACTCCACGTTCCTCCAGCGCGCCTTCGACCAGACCGTCCACGACGTGTGCCAGAACGACGCCCCGGTGCTGCTCGCCGTGGACCGCGCCGGGCTCGTGGGGGAGGACGGCACGAGCCACCAGGGCATGTTCACCATCCCGGCCCAGCGGATCCTGCCGAACCTCGTCATTGCGAGCCCTCGTGACGAGCAGGACCTCCGGTCGCTCCTCCGCACGGCGCTCGCCCAGGATCACCCGTTCGCGCTCCACTACCCGCGCGACGCGGGGTTCGGCGTCCCGGAGCGGGAGTCGGTCGTGCTCCCCGTCGGGAGGGGCGAGGTGCTGCGCGAAGGGCGGGACCTCCTGTTCGTCACGCTGGGCCCGATCACGATGCGCGCCGTCGAGGTCGCCGACGCGCTCGAGGCCCGCGGCTGGTCCGTGGGGGTGCTCGACGCGCGGTTCGTGAAGCCGCTCGACCGGCAGCTGATCCTCGACCAGGCCCGCGGCAAGCAGCTCGTGGTGACCTTCGAGGAAAGCGTCGTCGCCGGCGGGTTCGGCTCGGCGGTCCTGGAAGCGTTCGAGGAGGCGCGGCTCGTCGACCCGGCCTATCGCGGCATCCCCGTCCGGCTCGTGGGGATCCCCGCCGACCGGTTCGTCGACCACGGCTCGGTCACCGACCTGCGACGCCTCATCCGGCTCGACGTCCCCGGCCTGGCCCAGCAGGTCACCGAGGCGATCGCGCAGCTCGGGATCACCGCGGGCGCGACACCGGCCTGATCGTCCGCGGCGCGGAGGGCGCGCGACGGCCGCGCCGGCCCGAAGCAGCGGCGCGCGGGCGCGTCGCGCCCCGCGCCGGCGTTCCTAGCCGACGTCGCCAGCCAGTCCAAGGACGACTTGTCGTCGCCCGTCAACGGCTCGATCCGTCGTGGCGACGCCTCGCTGCGCCAAAACTTCCGTCACGGTCTCGGCAGGCGACTACGTGTCAACGACGGCGGTCGGCGCGCGCATTCGCCGCGGACGAGCAGTCGTGCGTGAACTACGTGGCAGGAACGCAGACTCGCGCAGCCGGAACGGAGACACGCGCAGCGGGAACGGAGACACGCGCAGCCGGAACGGAGACACGCGCGGCGGGAACGGAGGCACCGTGCGGGCGGACGGAGAAGGGGTCCCGGGCGAACGTCCGGGGTGAGGCGGCTGTGCCACGATAGGGGCATGGCCACCACGACCGCGCGGCGGATCCGCCTCGACCAGCTCCTCGTGGAGCGAGGCCTCGCGGACACCCGGACGAAGGCCCAGGCGCTGGTGCTCGCCGGTCAGGTGCGCGTCGGTGAGGGCGATTCCGCGCGCCGCGACCGCAAGAGCGGCGATCTCGTCGCCGTGGACACGCCGATCGAGGTCGACGGCGGGCGGCGATGGGTCAGCCGCGGCGCGCACAAGCTGCTCGCGGCACTCGATGCGTTCGGCGTCAACCCGAATGGAGGCGTGGCGATCGACGTCGGCGCGTCGACCGGCGGCTTCACGGACGTGCTCCTCGACCGCGGGGCGGCGCGCGTCTACGCCGTCGACGTCGGGTACGGCCAGCTCGCCGAACGGCTGCGCCAGGATCCTCGCGTCGTCTCGATGGAACGGGTGAACGCACGCACCCTGGACCCGACGACCCTCCCCGAGCGCGCGGACCTCGCCGTGGTCGACGTCTCGTTCATCTCGCTCGGTCTGGTCCTCGGCCCGATCCGCTCGGTCCTGCGCGACGGCGCCGGGCCGATCCTCGCGCTCGTCAAGCCGCAGTTCGAGGCGGGGAAGGCGGACGCCAAAGGCGGCGTCGTTCGGGATCCCGCGATCCATCGCCGCGTGCTGCACGAGACGGCCGAACGAGCCGCGGCCGTCGGTCTCGGCATGCGGGGCGTGATCGCGTCGCCGATCCTGGGACCCGAGGGCAACCGTGAGTTCCTCGTCCACCTCATCGCGCGGGAGTCGTCACCCGACATCGACACACGCATCGACGAGGCGGTCGACGCGGCCTGGGAGGTCCGTGCG
>DATFQL010000249.1:0-6887 GCA_035264305.1 Candidatus Limnocylindrales bacterium
GACGTGATCATCGTCGCGTCGGTGTCGTGCATCTACGGCCTCGGCGCGCCGGTCGATTACGGCGCCACGGTCCTCAAGCTCCGGGTCGGCGGGCACTACCGGCGTGATGCGGTGCTCCGCCACCTCGTGGACCTGCAATACCAGCGCAACGACGCGGCCCTGACCCGCGCGCGGTTCCGGGTGCGCGGCGACACGCTGGAGATCGGGCCCGCGAGCTCGGAGATCATCGTGCGGGTCGAGTTCTTCGGCGACGAGGTCGAGCGCATCACGGAGCTCGACCCGCTGACCGGCGAGCTGCTCGCCGAGCGCAAGGAGCTCAGCGTCTTCCCGGCGACCCACTTCGTGACGCCCAAGGACAAGCTCGGGCTGGCGATCGCGGGGATCGAGCAGGAGATGGAGGAGCGTGTCGGGCAGATGGAGGCCGAGGGGCGCGCGCTCGAGGCCGCACGGCTCCGCCAGCGCACGACGTTCGATCTCGAGATGCTCCGGGAGCTGGGCTACTGCTCGGGCGTCGAGAACTACTCGCGCCACCTCAGCCAGCGCGAGCCCGGCAGCCGGCCCTGGACGCTGCTCGACTACTTCCCGCCGGACTGGCTGCTGATCGTCGACGAGTCGCACATGACGATCCCGCAGGTGGTCGGCATGTACAAGAACGACCGGACGCGGAAGGAGATCCTCGTCGACTTCGGGTTCCGGCTGCCGTCCGCCCTGGACAACCGGCCGCTGACGTTCGAGGAGTTCGAGGCCCACGTCAACCAGACGGTCTACGTGTCCGCGACGCCCGGTCCCTACGAGCACGAGAAGAGCGAGCGGATCGTCGAGCAGCTGATCCGGCCGACCGGCATCGTCGACCCGCCGATCGTCGTCCGCCCCACCGAGGGCCAGATCGACGACCTGCTCGAGGAGATCCGGACACGCGTGGAGCGGGGCGAGCGCGCGCTGGTCACCACGCTCACCAAGAAGATGGCCGAGGACCTGGCGGACTACCTCAAGGAGCTCGGCATCAAGGTCCAGTACCTCCACTCGGAGGTCGACACGCTGGAGCGGGTCGCGATCCTGCGCGATCTCCGGCTCGGGGTGTACGACGTGCTGGTGGGGATCAACCTCCTGCGCGAGGGCCTCGACCTGCCCGAGGTCACGCTCATGGCGATCCTCGACGCGGACAAGGAGGGGTTCCTGCGCAGCGCGTGGTCGCTCATCCAGATGGTCGGCCGTGCCGCGCGGAACACCGGCGGCGAGGTGATCATGTACGCCGACAGGGTCACGGAATCGATGAAGGTCGCGATCGACGAGACCGATCGTCGGCGCGCGGTGCAGGAGCGGTACAACCTCGAGCACGGCATCGAGCCGACGACGATCATCAAGGGCATCCACGACATCAACGACCGGCTGAGGGCCGTCGCCGAGTCGACCGTCGTGTACTCGTCGGAGCGCCGGACGGCGGACCTCGCCGCGGCCGACAAGGCCGAGGTCGAGAAGCTCGTCGCGCGCATGGAGGCCGAGATGAAGGCCGCAGCGAAGCAGCTGGAGTTCGAGCGCGCCGCCGCGATCCGCGACGAGATCCAGCAGATCCGGCTCCGCGTCCTCGAGCAGGATGCGTCGGTCGTCGTCGCGCGCGCCGCCGAGCGGGCGGCCAAGGAGGCCCAGCTGCATGCGAAGGAGCGCGCGGCGCGGCATCGCCCGGGGATGCTCGGCGCGCCCGACGGGCCGGCCCTCGAGGTGACCGAGGTCACGGTGCTGTCGACCGACGAGGCCGTGGCCGCCACGCTCGACGGGGTGCCGCCGGCCGCCGGCGAGGACCCCTGGGGCGTTGCTGCGGAGCTGTTCCCCGGCATCCGTGACGAGCACGACGACGAGGATGGACAGGGCTGGCAGGCCCGCTGGCTGGACCGCCCGACGTGGGACGTCACGGTCACCCCCAACGTCCGCCGCCGCACCGGCCAGCGCCCGACCCGACGCCGGCGCGGCTACGGGTGAGCCGAGCCGAGGTAGGGCCCCGAGAAACGGAACGCATCGCCGGGCGGCCGCCCGCGGCGACGAAGCTCGTGTGCACGATCGGACCCGCCACCGAGGATCGCATCCCTGAGCTCGTGGCGGCCGGCATGTCGGTCGCGCGACTCAACTTCGCGCATGGAACCCCCGCCGATCATGCCGCGCGCGTGACCGCGATCCGCGACGTGGCGCGCGCGGCCGGCCGGCACATCGCGATCCTCGCGGACCTGCCCGGCCCCAAGGTCCGCCTCGGGCCGCTCGCCGGTGGCGAGGCAACGCTCGAGACGGGTTCGACGTTCGTGCTGCTCCCCGGCCTCGACGCCCTCGACGGCGAGGGTGACGCGACGCGCGCCGCAACGACCCATGCCGGCCTCGCGGGCGATCTTGCCGTCGGGGATCGCGTCCAGCTGTCCGACGGGATCGTGGAGCTCGTCGTCCGCGAGACGGACGGACGCGCCGTGACGACGAGCGTGGAGCGTGGCGGGATCGTGCGCTCCGGGGCTGGCGTCAACGTCCCCGCGGAACGGCTATCCCTGCCCGCACTCGGGGAGCGGGATCGCGCCCTCGCCGCGCTCGCCGTCGAGACGGGGATCGACCTCGTGGGGCAGTCGTTCGTCCGGTCGCCGGACGACGTCGTGGAGCTCAGGACGCTCCTCGGCGCGGCCGGACCGGCGATCGTCGCGAAGATCGAGACGCGCTCAGCGGTCGACGCCTTCGAGGCGGTCGCCGCGGCCGCGGACGGCGTGATGGTCGCGCGCGGCGACCTGGGGCTGGAGCTCCCGTTCGAGGCCGTGCCGCTCGTCCAGAAACGCCTCGTCGCCACTGCCGTCGCGCTCGGCAAGCCCGTCATCGTCGCAACGCAGATGCTCGAGTCGATGATCGGCGCGGGACGGCCGACCCGGGCCGAGGCGAGCGACGTCGCGAACGCGGTCCTCGACGGGGCCGACGCCGTGATGCTGTCCGGGGAGACGGCGATCGGCGCGTTCCCGATCCTCGCGGCGGAGGCAGCCATTCGCATCGCCGGCGCCGCCGAGCAGGGGGCGGTCATGAACGAGGACGCGTCGGTTCCCACCACGGCACCCGGCCGTGGTGAGGCGCTCGCGGTCGCCGCGGTCGCCCTCGCGACCCGCGACCCCGCCGTCACCGTGCTCGTCGCCGCCGGGCGGCAGCCGAGAGGGGCCGTGGCCGCCGCGGCCCGTCGCCCGCGCATGCCCATCGTCGCCGTGGTGCCCGATGCGCGGACGGCCCGCGTGCTCGCGGTCGTCCGCGGCGTATGGCCGGTCGTGCCCGCGGATGCGACGGTCGCCGCGGATCCCGGGGCGGCAAGCGCCGGCGCACTCCTGCGGGACGCGGCGGTGCGCGTCGCGCTTCCTGGGTCCGGCCGGGCGGTCGTCGTCGCGGGATCGGAGGACGGCACGCGCGAACGGATCGAGGCGGTCCCGATCCCCCCGCCGGGCTAGACGTGCCGCGGGACCTGGGGCCGGACCTGACCGAGGACGTGCGCGACGGCCCGCCGGCACCGCTCGACGGGTTCGCGATGCTCCCGGTGTACGTCGAGTCCGCGTACGACGGCGGACGGTTCGCGGGCTGGGTTCCGAGCGTTCCCGGCGTGCTCGCGGTCGCCGATACCCACACCCGCGCCATCAGCCTCGCGACGACCAACGCCGCCCGCGTCCGCGGGTGGCTCGAGGCCCATGGCGACGACGCGCCGATCCCGCGCATCTGGCGGGCCGAGCTCGCTGCCGATGTCGAGGCGACGACCGATCGCGACGGCTACGAGGTGAACGCCACGCTGCCCACCGACCGGCGGGCCGTGACCGAGGGGGAGGTCGCCACCGCCGTGCGACGACTCGCATGGGCGCGTGACGACCTGCTCGATGTTGCCGACCGCGTCGCCGCGTTCGAGGCGGCCCACGGCGCGCTCCCCACCGACGAGTCGCGCGGCGAGCGGGCGCCGTCCGAGGTCCTGCGGCACGTCGCCGGCTCGGAGGTCTGGCTCGTCGGGCGACTGCCGGAGGGCGGCCGCTACGACGGCCCGATGGACGACGTACCGGTGCGGGACGCGCTCGCGGGATCGCGCGGCTGGGCGGTGAAGCGGCTCGAGTCGCTGGGCGCCAGCGACGACGGGACCGAGACAACCGACCGGCACCGCGAGACGTGGACGCTCGCAAAGGTCCTGCGCCGGATCGAGGCACATGGATTCGACCACCTCTGGGAGCTCGAGCGGCGCCTCATGCGCGCCGACGGGACCCGGGACCGCGTCGAGGTGAGGGTGGACCGCGTCCCCGATACCGGGCAGGTGGTCGGGCTGCTGCGGGCGGTGGGCTGGGACCTCCGTGCCTCGGAGCCCGCGTCCCTGGAGAAGGCGCTGCGTGGCACGACGGAGTTCGCGTCGGCGTGGGACGGCGACAGGTTGGTCGGAACGGCGCGCTCGATCACGGACGGGGCGCAGAACGCCCTGATCGCGACCGTCGTCGTCGATCCTGCGTACCAGGGCCTGGGGGTTGGGGAGCGCATGATGCATCTCCTGACCGACGGCCGCGACCTCGTCCGGTTCCATCTCGCGGCGACCCCCGGCCTCGAGGGCTGGTACCGCAAGCTCGGGTTCCTCCCCGACAGTCACGCCCTGTTCAGGCCGCGCCGACGGGGCTGACCGCATCTCGACGCTACGCTGTGCGCATGCGATCGCTCCTGCTCGTCGTCGTCCTCCTCGCCGCCGCCTGCTCGCCCACCGCGCCCGCGGCATACAGCCCTGGTGGCGTCGTGTCGGAGGCCGTTGCCAAGCTCGCCGCCAAGGATCTCGACGGGCTGCGCTCGCTGGCATGCGCCGGCCAGGAGGACCTCATCCGCGACCAGCTCGGCCTCGGCGGCCTGTCGGGCTCGGGGTCCGAGCTCATCCCCGGGCTCGACACGCAGGCTCTCCTCGCGGCCGTCACGCTCGACGTGAAAGACCTGCGCATCGGCGAGCCCGCGGTGTCGGACGACGTCGCGATCGTCCCAGTCACCGGGTCGGTGAAGGCGACGTTCGATCCGGTGGCGATGCGCCCGCTCGTGCAGCAGCTCCTCGCGCGGCAGGGCCAGACGATGAGCGACGAGCAGCTCGACGCGCTCCTCGCGACGCTCGAGTCCTACGGGCAGGACGTCCCCGTGGACCAGACGATCCGCCTGGTCCGCGAAAACGGGGCCTGGAAGGTCTGCCAGGAGACGCTCCAGGCGCCCGCCTCGCCGTGACTCACCGAAGGCGGGACACCAGGACCCGGTCGAACTCGGCCGTGTAACCCGATCCGCCCATCGCGATGAGGCCGATCCGGACCCGGGAGCCGAGCTCGTGTCGCCACGTCATGCCCTTCTCCCACACGCCGTTCTCCGCACGCGTGTAGGCGGTGTACGCCTCCTTGCCGGCCACGATCCGGCGCACGATCCGCAGGTCCGTCCAGGCGCCGAGCGGCGACGCCGTCGGCTCTGTCACGGTGAACCCGCCTGGCGGCCCGACGATGCTGTTGCCGTACCGCGGATACCCCGGCTCGCCCGGCGGGACCTCCTTCGCCCACTCGGTCTGTCGCGTGTTGTAGATCGACACGACGGCGAGCTTCACGAACGAATCGTCGTTCTCGTAGAGGACGAGGCCTGCCTGGACGTAGTTGAAGCAGCATCCCTCGGCCGGGACATTCAGCCGAACCCGGGTCTCGGCGACGAACGGACCCTTGGGCGCACGCTCGACGAGCACCGACGCGTTGTTCGAGCCCTCGAACAGGTCGGCAGCCTGCGTGTCCATCCGAAGCCGCCCGCCGCTCACGGACCACGTGCCCGCCGCGGGCTCGCGGATCCACGACCAGCGCGCCGCGAGCTCCGTCCCACTGAACGAATCGGAGAGTGACCTGACCCGGGCGCCGGTGCGGTCCTTGCGACGAGCGGATGCGTGATGAGTCGTCGTGTCACCCGGTTGCGCGGCCGGCGCCGCGGTCGGATGCGTCGAGATGCCGCGACCGCCGTTGATCGTCGGCCAGCCGTCGACCCAGTCGATGGCGTCGAGGAGCACGGGCCGCTTCGTGAACCCGACGGCGCCCTCGAAGTACGGCTCGTTGCGGTTCACGGCGTGGTAGATCGTCCACCACTGGCCCGCGAGGTCCTGGAACACCGTGTTGTGGCCCGTGCCGACCCACGGGGCATCGTTGCCGACGAGGACCGGCGAGCCACCCGCGCGGCCGTCCGTGAGATCCGCCGGCGTCTCGTCGTCGTTGAGGTCCACGCCGGACCGGTCGAGGAACGGGCCCGTCGGGCTGTGCGATCGCCCGACGAGCACGGCGTAGCCGGTCAACGGACCGCGGCAGCAGTCGGTGGCGGACGCGAACAGGTAGTACCACCCGCCGCGGGAGACGACCTCCGGGCCTTCGTACTTGTTGGCGATCGCGACGTTCGACTGGGTCGCGGGGTCGGAGTGGAGCAGGTCGTCCGAGAGCTCGCGGACGCTGATCCCGCCGAAGTACGAGCCGTAGTAGATGAAGTCGCCTTCGGGAACCTGGATCACGTCGGGGTCGAAGACCCACCGCTTGTCGTTGGGACAGCAGTCGGGGGCGTGCGGCTCGACGACCGGATCGTCTGCCCATTCCCACTCGCCGGTCGGCCCGCCGCTCGTCGCTGCGGCGATCGCGGATCCGCCGCCCGGAAAGGTCGTGTTGGTGACGGTGACGTACAGGATGTACCTGTCGTTGGCGTCGTCGTACTCGATCTCGGGTGCCCACAACCCGGCGTCGGCCGTCGCCCACGAGGGCTTGCTGGTGAACGCCTCGCCGACGTACGTCCAGTGCACGAGGTCCGTCGACCGGAGTTGCGGCACCAGCCGGAAGTTGAACCCTGTCTCGGTTCGATCCTCGTCGTTGAGCGGGTCAGTGGTG
>DATFQL010000250.1:0-7744 GCA_035264305.1 Candidatus Limnocylindrales bacterium
CAGGCGGCCTCGAGCAGCTCGAACAGGATCGCCACGTCGCAGATCGCCTTGCCCGAGGACGTCAGCAACGCTGTGTACGCGACCTCGGGCTACGAGCAGAGCGTCTCGAACATGAGCCGGGTGAGCCTGGAGCGGGACAACGTGTTCGGTGACGACGGGGGCACAAGCCAGCTCGGCACAACTTCCGGATCGGTCCCGGACGGGCTCGTCGTGGAGCTGGCCGTTCCGGTCGAGGCGTAGCGTCGGTCAGTCGGCGCCCATCACCAGCCCCTCGATGTCGTGCTTCTGGGTGACGGGCACGAGCTCGTCGACGACACGGCACACGAGGTGCTCGCGCAGGACCGGCGGCAGCGCGTCGTAGTAGTCCTGCGTCACCATGAGGTCGTGGAGCTCCGCGTGGCCGGCACCCGGTGCGTCGGCGCCGAGGACGAGGACGGGGCGCGCGATCGGCGAATCGTGCTGCGTGCCGCGGTGGATCGTGAGCGCCGATCGCGCTGAGATGTCGCCCCGCTGCGGGTACTTGCGCACGCCGCGCTCCGCGAACCGGGGCCACTCGGCCTTGTCGGGGAACATCTCGTGCTTCCACGCCCGGCCGTCGTCGTACTGCGTCCCGGGGGCGATCTCGAACGGGCCCATGTCCTCTGTCACGTCGACGCCGGTGAGGTTGAACGCGAGCGACGTGATGCGGCGCTGCTCGTACGTCTCCGGCGGGCTCGGGAAGTCCCGGTGCCACGGCTGGTTCCGCGCACCCTGGAACGGGACGTCGAACCCGATCTCCACGATCTGGTAGTCCGGCCCGAGGACCGCTTCCGAAACCGCCATCACCCACGGGTGCGTCGCGAGCTCGACGAACCCCGAGATGTCCTGGGGATGGACCTCGACGTACCAGCGGCGGGGTCCGCGCCCGACGGCACCACCCGGCCGCTGGATGGCGGCCCAGAACGCGGTGAGCATGTCTTCGCGCATCTGGTCGGCCCACTCCGGCGCAAACGCACCCTTGAGGGCGGTGATGCCGTCGCGGGCGATGGCGTCGGCGTGGGCGTGAGTGTCGAATTCGGGTGCGCGGGTGGCAATGGCCATGGCGATCCTCACGCTGGGGGCGCGGACAGGCTATCGCGGGCCCCGGGATGCTGCAGCAGCAGGCCCGGGAACCTGAGGCTCAGGCGGGATCGCCGCCCTCGAGGGACGAGTCGTCACCCGGGATCCCGCCGGGCACCGCCTCGCCCGATGACCCGTCGCTGCCCCCGGTCACCGCCTCGTCCTCGTTGACCCGGCCCGGGCTCCGCGCCGGGCCCCGCTCGAGGTCGGCCACGCCCGATGTCGGCTCGTCGCCGCTCGGGTCCTCAGGGAAGGGCTGTCGTTCGCGCACGTGCGGCATCTACCCGTCCTCCCGCGTCGGGTTGTCGAGCCGGAAGAAGTTGGAATCCGACCCGTCCCGACGACGCTCCTGGTATAGGAACACGAGGTTACGGGACTCGAACACGCGAAGCCAGTCGTCCCAGCCGATCGGCTCCAGCCGCGACGACCTGCCGTTGCCACCCTCGCCGTCGAAATCGAGGCGCAGCGTCCGCGGCTCACCATCCTTTCCGCGGGTCGCGGTCACGGGGACGGCCTTGCGGCGCATCGCCCAGTCGCGGATGACATCCGGGGATCGCGTCGCGAGCGTCTGGCCGTTTCGATCGGGCTGATCGCCCGCCGCATGCGTCCACTTCGCCCGGAGCGTCGAGGGACTGAGTCGATTCCCATGACGCTCGATGAACTTCCGGTCGTCGGCGTTGGCCCCGGGAGGCGCCTCGCCGTCTGCACGTTTCGTGGCCATGGGTTTCCTCCGATCGTGATCGAGCGACGACACCAACCCTGCGCCGATCGCCGTCGCGGCCGGCTGGAGGCGCCGGTGTCTGCCCTTGCAGGCCGGTTGCGCCTCTGGACGACGCGTGCGCGCTAGACTCGACGCCGATCCGCCAGCCACCCGGAGTCCTGATGAGCCTCTTCCGCCGAGTCCTCAACCTCGATCAGCCCGAATCGCCCGAACTGCCCGTCGCACCCGATGCGCCACTGCCGACGGCATCCGTCGGGGACACGGGCAGCGTGAAGCTGATCGCCGCCCAGCTCGATGCACTGCCGCCCGCGCGTGCCCGATACGTCGCCGCGTTCGCGTACCTGCTGGGCCGCGCCGCCAATGCGACCGGTGCCACCAGCGACGCCGAGCGGGCCGAGATGGTCCGGCTCGCCGGAAGCGCCGGGCTCGGCGCCGCACAGGGGCCGCTCATCGTGGACATGGCGGCGACGCTCGCAGACGAGTTCGGCGCGACAGACGACTTCCTCGTCGCGCGCGAGTTCAAGGCGATCTCGACGATGGAGGAGCGCGAGCTCCTGCTGCGCTGCTGCTTCCTCGTGATGGCCGCCGACGACGAGATCGACGCAACCGAGTCGTGGCTCGTGAACCGGCTGGCCGAGGAGCTCGACGTCGAGCGGCCTGACCTGAATGCGATCCGCTCCGAGTTCCACGAGCAGCTCTCGGGCGTGAAGGAGGTCCGCCGCCTCGCGGCGAGCTGACGGTTCCGGCGCACGGCACGATTCGGATTAGGGCCCCCGCCGCGGGCGAGCATCGTCATCTGTCCATGCCGCGGCTGCACCCGCGGCGATACCGGTCGCGTGCGTTCTTCGCGACGATCCTCCCAGCGCCGGTCGCCCGACCGGAACCTGGGAGATCTGGATCGATGACCGCCTCTGCCCCCGTCGCACCGGCCGCGGCCGGCTGGCTCGCCGGCACTCCTGAGCGCCGCGGCCTCGTCTCGCGCATCGTGGCCGGCGCCACGTTCCTGGCCACGGGGCTCGGCGTTGTCGCGTCCGTCGTCGGGATCGGCGTCGCGCAGTCGATCCTCGCTCGTGGAGTGGTCGTCGCGGACGCTAACGATGTCGCGATGCTCAACGCGCTCGCGCCGGTCACGATCCTGTTCGGGCTCGTCGGCGGCCTCCACGGCGCGGCAGGACTCGGCCTGATCTTCGGCTCCCGGCAGGCGGCCGGGCTCGGGATCGGACTCGGCGTGTTCGACCTCGTTGCCGGGATCGTGGCACTGGTCGTCGCGGCAGGCTCGGACGGCCGCTTCGACGGCACGGGCATCGCGATGACGTTCGTCGTCCTCGGGATCGTGCTCGCGGTCGCGGCCCGGGTCGCGGACTGGAACACGTACGGTCCTCTCGCGGACGAGGACGTCGCGCAGGGCTGACCCGGGACGCGGATCCGGCCTCGACCCCCGGCCCCTAAGGGCTCGGGGGTCGTTGGCGTCACGTCGCCCGAGGCGGTGCGCGTCCGACCCAGCGACCGCGGCGAACGGGAGGACGTCGAGATCGCTCCGCCGTCATACGCCCGGGTGGTGGTCGCATGACAGCGGCCGAGGCGGCCACAGCAGGTTGGCGGCGCATGCCGCCGCACGACCGCGACGCTGGCGCGTGTCATACGCCCGGGCCATGAGCGTCGTCTGGCGACGTGGCGCGCAATGACCGCGTGGTGAGCGTATGACCAACGGCGGGGGTCCAGAACGAGTTATCGCCCACCCCGCGGTCGTATGGCGAACGGACGCTGGCGAATGCCGGTCTCCTGAGCGTATGCCAGTCCGCGCGAGCGTACGGGCCGGGCCGACGGGCGGGACGGCGCCGGCGGGGCCGGGCCCACGGCCGGGCCCACCGGCGGGACGGCGCCGGCGCGGCGGGGCCGGCTCAGACCAGGTGGAGGTCCACCACCCCGTCGCCGACCCGTCGTCGGACCTCGGCCACCAGCTCCGCGTCGTACGCGACGCCGCCCTTGAGCTCCATCGGCAGCGCCGAGCCGCCCGGCGCCGGGACGTACACGACGACGCGGGTGCCGCCGGGGCGCTCGCGAAGGACGAGCTTGAACGCGTGCATCGCCGCGACGACGCGTTCGGGTCCTGCCTCGCGCGCGAAGCGGACGTTGAGGATCGCCGTCGACGATGCCTCGACCGGGACTGAAGGCGCCTGCGCGGCAGCCGATGCCACCTCCCTGGCCTCGTCCGGGAGCGCGGGCTCCTCGGGCTCGGGACCACCGGCAGAGGTCGCCACGGACTCGAGGTCGGGCGGCTCGGCGTAAGTGGGAATGGGCTCCCCGGGCGCGATCGGCGGCATCGAGGACGCAACGATCGGCGCGTCGCGGTCGGGCTCGGCGGCCGCGACGGCGACTCCCGGGCCCACCGGAACGCGCGCTCGCTGCCCGCCATCGCCGTTCCCGTTGCCAGCCGACCCGTTGCCGTTCCCGCCGAACCCGCTCCGGGTCGGGGCGCCGGCACCGCCCGGGGCCGCGCGCCGGCCGCGCCGGTCGAGCGACCCCACCTCGCGGGCGAACGCGTCGGGCCCGCGGTCCGCGACCTGGTCCCAGTCCCAGACCGAGTCGGCGAGCAATGACGCCTCTTCGCCGCGGTGGTCAACGCGGCCCGCGACGAGCAGGATCGCCCCGTCGCGCCACATCCCGACCGTCTGCTCGTACGTCTTGGGGAACACGACGACCTCGAGCGTCCCCTGGAGGTCCTCGAGCGTCACGACCGCCATCGTCGACTTCGACTTGGTGATGATCGTCCGCAGCCCCGTGACGATCCCGCCGATGACCACCCGCTGCCCATCGAGCGTCTCATCCTTGAGGTCACCGCTGTAGGCCGTGACGAACAGCCCGACCCGGTCCGCCACCTCGCCCATCGGATGGTCGCTGAGATAGAGCCCCATCAGCTCCTTCTCCCAGCGCAGCCGCTCGCGGACCGGCGTCTCGGGGGTGACGGGGAGCGGCCGCTCGAGGACGGACGCGTCCTCGCCGCCCATGTCGAACAGCGAGGTCTGGCCCGTGATCCGGTCGCGCTGCGAGGCCTGGCCCGCAGCGAGGGCGTCGTCGAGCCCGAGCAGGACCTGCGCCGGGTGGCCGAACACGTTGAGCGCCCCGACCCTCGTCAGCGACTCGAGCACCTTGCGGTTCGCGAGCCGGAGGTCGACCCGGGTGCAGAAGTCGGTCAGCGACCGGAACTCACCGCCCTCCTCGCGTGCCCTGATGATCGACTCGATCGCGCCCTCGCCCACGTTCTTCACCGCGAGCAGCCCGAACCGGATCGCATCGCCCTCGACGGTGAAGCCGAGGTGCGAGCGGTGGACGTCCGGCGTGCGGACGTCGATCCCGAGCCGCCGGCACTCCGCCACCGCCGCCGCGACCTTCTCGGCGTTGTCCCTGAACGCGGAGAGCACGGACGTCATGTAGTCGACGGTGTAGTTCGCCTTGAGGTAGGCCGTCTGGTACGCGATCAGGCCGTAGCAGGTGGCGTGCGCCTTGTTGAACCCGTAGCGCTCGAACGGCTCGAACGCCTTGAACACGGCATCGATGGTGCGGGGATCCACGCCGCGCTCGGCCGCCTGGGTGACGAACTTCTCCTTCTGCGCCCGCAGGACGGACGACTTCTTCTTGCGGATCGCGTAGCCCAGCGTGTCCGCCTCGGGACCGGTGAAGCCGCCGAGGGCGATGGCGGCGGCCATGATGTCCTCCTGGTAGACGAAGATCCCGTACGTCTTGTCGAGGTAGGGCTCGAGGAGCGGGTGCAGGTACTCGACCTGCTCCTGGCCGTGCTTGCGCCGGATGTAGGCCGGGATGTTGTCCATCGGGCCGGGGCGGTAGAGCGCGACCATCGCGGCGAGGTCGTAGACCGAGGTCGGTCGCAGCTCGCGGATGTAGCGGCGCATGCCCGCCGACTCGAGCTGGAACACGCCGGTCGTCTCGCCCGAGGCGAGCAGCTCGAACGTCGCGCTGTCGTCGAGCGGGATGTGGTCGAGGTCCACCTCCACGCCCCGGTGCTCGCGGATGAGGTCGACGGCCTTGCGCAGGATCGTGAGGTTCGAGAGGCCGAGGAAGTCGAACTTCAGCAGCCCGAGCGCCTCGATCCCGTGCATCTCGTACTGGGTCATGAGCGCGTCCGAGTTGGTCGCCTTCTGGAGCGGCATCAGCTCGGTGAGCGGCTCTCGGGAGATGACGACGCCCGCGGCGTGCGTCGATGCGTTCCGTGCCACGCCCTCGAGCTGCTGGGCGAGCCCCACGAGCTTGCCGATCTGCGGGTCGCCGTCGTGCATCTCGCGCAGCGCCGGCGACTCGAGCGCCTCGGACAGCCTGATGCCGAGCTGGTTCGGAACGGCCTTGGCGATCCGGTCGACCTCGCCGTAGCCCAGGCCCATCACGCGCCCCACATCCCGGATCGCCGCCCGGGCGAGCATCGTGCCGAACGTGATGATCTGGGCGACATGGTCCTGGCCGTACTTGCGGCTGACGTAGTTGATGACCTCGTCCCGCCGCTCGTCCTCGAAGTCCACGTCGATGTCGGGCATCGTCACCCGGTCGGGGTTGAGGAAGCGCTCGAAGGGGAGCCCGTAGTGGAGCGGGTCGACGGGCGTGATCCCGAGGGTGTACGTGACGATCGAGCCGGGCGCGGACCCCCGGCACGTCGTCGCGATCTTCTGCTCCCGGGCGAAGCGGACGAAGTCGGCGACGATGAGGAAGTACCCGGCGTAGCCCATCGAGATGATGATCCCGAGCTCGTAGTCGAGGCGCTGCTCGAGCTCGGGGGTGATCGCGCCGTAGCGGCGGACCAGGCCCGCCTCGCACTCCTTGCGCAGCCACGTCTCGACGGTGTGGCCGTCGGGCACGGGGAAGTGCGGGATACGCAGCTCGCCGAGCGGCAGCGTCACGTCGCACATCTCGGCCACGCGGCGGGTGTTGAGCAGGGCCTCGCGCTGGTCCGGGAACAGCCGCTCCATCTCGGCCGCGGTCTTGAGGTAGAAGTCGGGGCCCTCGAAGCGCATCCGATTGGGCGTGTCGAGGTTGTTCCCCGTCCCGACGCACAGCAGGACGTCGTGCGCCTCGTGCTGCTCCGGATGCACGTAGTGGAGGTCGTTGGTGACGATGAGCGGCAGGCCTGTCTCGGGCGCGAGCCGCAGCAGCTGTTCGTTGAGCTTCCGCTGCTCGGGGATCTTGTGGTCCTGCAGCTCGAGGAAGAAGCGCCCCTTGCCGAGGATGTCCTCGTACTCCTTCGCGAGCGAGCGCGCGAGCTCCCAGTCCTCGACCTCGAGCGCCTTGGGGACCTCGCCGCCGAGGCACGCGCTGAGCCCGACGAGGCCCTCGCTGTGCCTCGCGAGGTGCTCCCGGTCGATCCGGGGCTTGTAGTAGTAGCCGTCGAGATGGGCATCGGTGACGAGCCGGCACAGGTTCCGGTACCCCGTCATGTCCGTCGCGAGAAGCACGAGGTGGAAGGGCTGGGCGTCGGCCTTGCCCTCCTTGTCGCGCATCGACCGCCGGGCGACGTAGGTCTCGACCCCGATGATCGGCTTGATGCCCGCCTTCCTCGCCGCCTGGTAGAACGCGACCGACCCGTAGAGCGCGCCGTGGTCCGTCACGGCGAGGCTGTCGAAGCCGTGCCTGAGGCTCGTGTCGACGAGATCCGTGATCCGGCCGAGGCCGTCGAGCAGGCTGAACTCGGAGTGCGCGTGGAGGTGGACGAAGTCGTTCGGGGCGATGCTCACGGGGCGTCAATGGTAGCCCGGAGCGGTCGTCCCCGAGGCGTCACCGCCGGGCTTGGATCGCCACCACGACGCGCATACTCGTCGAAGGCCGGACGTACCCCGGGGACCGACGAGGAGGCACCACGTGAGGCGGTTCGGAGGCACGAGAGCACAGCGGGGCGAATCGGCATGAAGGCCCTCCATCTGC
>DATFQL010000251.1:0-2841 GCA_035264305.1 Candidatus Limnocylindrales bacterium
GAGGGCGCGCGGAAGCAGGGCTTCGTCCGCGTCCGCGTCGACGGCGAGCAGTACGACCTGTCCGAGGCGCCGACACTGGACCGCTACAAGCGCCACACGATCGAGGTCGTGGTCGACCGGTTCATCGTCCGGCGTGCAGACGGGCCCGAGGAGTGGGCACGCGACGAGCTCGGCCGGCCGATCGACCCGGAGACCAAGGCACCCGTGCCGGACCCGGACGCCTCGCGGCTCGCGGATTCGATCGAGACGGCGCTCCGGCTGGGCGAAGGTGTCGTCGTCGTCGCGCCCGCGCCGCGTGACGACGAGGCGGCCACGTTCGAGGAGCGGCGGTTCAGCGAGCGCTACAGCTGCCCCTACGACGGCACGACGATCGACGAGCTCGAGCCGCGGTCGTTCTCGTTCAACTCGCCGCACGGCGCGTGTCCCACGTGCACGGGCCTCGGCACCCAGCTCGTGATCGATCCCGCGCTCGTGCTGCCCGACCGGTCGAAGTCGATCCGGGCCGGCGCGCTCGTGCCCTGGAACAAGATGCCGACCGAGATCAGCTGGCGGATGAAGATCACCGAGGCGGTGTTCGCGTCGCGCGGCTGGAGCATCAACACGCCGGTCAAGGACCTGCCGCAGGAGGCGGTCGACTACCTGCTGTACGCGCCGAAGGACGAGAAGGTCGTCGTCAAGTACCGCCACGAGCGGGGCGAGAACAGCTACGTCGCCACGTTCGAGGGGGTGGTGACCAACCTCGAGCGGCGGTTCAAGGAGACCGAGTCGGAGTTCATCCGGGCCGAGCTCGAGAAGTTCATGGTCCAGAAGCCGTGCCCGACCTGCGGTGGGAAGCGCCTCCGCCCCGAGGTCCTGGCGGTGACCGTCGCGGACCGCAACATCGCGGACGTCTCGGCGTTCTCCGTGACCGATGCCCTCGACTGGGCCGCGGACCTCGGGCGGCAGGTGACGGAGCGCGAGGCGACCATCGGGCGCCAGGTGCTCAAGGAGATCGTCGCCCGGCTCGGGTTCCTCGTGGACGTCGGGCTCGACTACCTCACCCTCGACCGATCGTCGATCAGCCTGTCAGGCGGCGAGGCGCAGCGGATCCGCCTGGCGACCCAGATCGGCACGACGCTGATGGGCGTCCTGTACATCCTCGACGAGCCGTCGATCGGGCTCCACCAGCGCGACAACGCGAAGCTCATCGCGACCCTGACCCGCCTGCGCGATCTCGGCAACACGGTGCTCGTGGTCGAGCACGACGAGGAGACGATCCGGACGGCGGACTGGGTCATCGACATCGGGCCCGGGGCGGGGGAGCACGGCGGGCACGTCATCGCGAACGGCCCGCTCGAGGCCGTCCTGGCCGCGCCGGGGTCGATCACCGGCGCGTTCCTGCGCGGCGAGCGGCAGGTCGAGGTCCCGGCGAAGCGCCGGCGAGGGAACGGCCGGAAGCTCGTGGTGAAGGGCGCCCGCCAGCACAACCTGCGCAACGTCAACGTGGCGTTCCCGCTCGGCACGTTCATCGCGGTCACCGGCGTGTCGGGCTCGGGCAAGTCGACGCTCGTGGACGAGGTCCTGTACCGGGCGCTCGCGCGGGACCTGAGCGGATCGCGTGAGCAGGTCGGGGCGCACGACTCGGTCGACGGCGTCCAGCACATCGACAAGATCATCGAGATCGACCAGAGCCCGATCGGCAGGACGCCGCGGTCGAACCCCGCGACGTACGTCGGTCTGTTCGGTCCGATCCGGGAGCTGTTCGCCGGCACCCCCGAGGCTCGCGTCCGCGGCTACCAGCCCGGTCGTTTCAGCTTCAACGTGAAGGGCGGCCGCTGCGAGAACTGCAAGGGCGACGGGATCATCAAGATCGAGATGCAGTTCCTGCCGGACGTCTACGTCCCGTGCGAGGTGTGCAAGGGCAAGCGGTACGGACGCGAGGCGCTCGAGATCCACTACAAGGGCCGGACGATCGCCGACGTACTGGAGATGACCGTCGCCGAGGCGCTCGAGTTCTTCACCGCGGTGCCGAACGTGAAGAACAAGCTCCAGACGCTGTACGACGTCGGCCTGGGGTACGTCCACCTCGGGCAGCCGGCGACGACGTTGTCCGGCGGGGAGGCCCAGCGGGTCAAGCTCGCGACCGAGCTCTCGAAGCGGGCGACGGGCAAGACGCTCTACCTCCTCGACGAGCCGACGACCGGGCTCCACTTCGCCGACGTCGACAAGCTGCTCCAGGTGCTGCACCGGCTTGTCGAGAGCGGCAACACCGTGCTCGTCATCGAGCACAACCTCGACGTGATCAAGACGGCGGACTGGATCGTGGACCTGGGGCCGGAGGGCGGGCATCGCGGCGGCCGGGTGATCGCCGAGGGCACGCCCGAGAAGGTCGCGGCGACCGTGGGGTCCGCGACCGGTGAGTACCTCGCGCGGGTGCTCCGCGGTGAGCCGCTCGTCCCGCTCAGCCACGTGACGTTTGCGGACGAGGCCGGACGGCCAGGCGTGGGCGCCAACGGGAACGGGAACGGCGCGGCGATCCCCGAGCTCGTGCCGGCGAGGAAGCGGGTGGCCGCCGTGCGCTCGGCCGGCGAGCGGTAGCGGCCCGTGCCACTGCGGCCGGTCGCGACTGCGGGCTAGACTCGACGCGATGCCGGAGATCGATTTCGCGTTCCTCGCCGACGCCGCTGAGACGCAGCCCGGCCAGAAGTTCCACGTCCTCGGCGGCGGGATCACGCGCATCGGCGGGCGGACGTTCCCGCTCCGGCACCCGCACCTGGCGCTCGTCGTCGGGCTGCTCGTCACGGCCCCGGAGACGGAGCGCGAGCACGAGCTGCGGATCGTCCTGCTCGACCCCGACGGGGC
>DATFQL010000252.1:0-4527 GCA_035264305.1 Candidatus Limnocylindrales bacterium
GGCGCCGAATGCGTTCCGCGGCCGGTTCCAGGGGCCGGACGCGGGTGTCCGGTACGCCGACGACGTGCGCAGGGTCGTCGGGGAGCTGATCGCCGCGGGTCGAGGCCCCGCGGCGTTCATCGCCGAGGCGCTGTTCGGCAATGCCGGCGGGATCGTGCTCCCCGACCGGTACCTGCGCGAGGCGTACGCCACGGTCCGGTCCGCGGGCGGGCTGGCGATCGCGGACGAGGTGCAGGTCGGCTACGGCCGCCTCGGCGCGCACCGCTGGGCATTCGAGCAGCAGGGCGTCGTTCCGGACATCGTGAGCGTGGCCAAGGCGGCGGGGAACGGCGTGGCGGTCGGCGCCGTGGTCACCAGCCGGGCGGTCGCGGACGCGTTCGGCGCGCAGGGCTCGTTCTTCTCGTCCGTGGGCGGGTCGCCGGTGGCGTGCGCGGCCGGCCTCGCGGTTCTGCGGACGATCGACGAGGAGGGGCTACAGGAGAACGCCCGCGTGACGGGCGCGTACCTCAAGGCAGGACTCGAGCGCGCGACGGCCGGCCATCCGCTCGTGGGCGCCGTTCACGGGATGGGGCTGTACATGGGCGTGGAGGTCGTGCGTGACCGCGTGACGCTCGAGCCTGCCGCGGCGGAGGCGCTCGCCATCAGCGAGCGGATGCTCGACCTCGGGGTGATCGTCCAGCCGACCGGCGACGGCAACAACGTGCTCAAGGTCAAGCCGCCGCTGTGCATCACCGCGACGAGCGCGGACGTGGTCGCAGAGGCCCTCGAGATCGCGCTGCGCGGCTGGTAACGCCGCCCCCGCCGTCAGGCCCCGCGCACCGCGGTGACCGTCGTGATCGACCACCCGATGGTGATCGGCCCGTCGCCCGGGAACACGCGGCGAACCTCACGCTCGAGCGCCACGAAGTAGCGGTCGAGCACCGCGCGGTCGAACCCGGCGGTGCCGAACGCCCGGCGGTAGTCGAGATACGCCTCGACGCTGGGATGCGTGACGTGCATCGGGCGGGTCCGCTGGCGGATCGATGCGAAGCCCGCCCGGACCAGCCGAGGGCCGAATGCGCGGAGGTGGACCGGCGGATACGGCCCGACCTCGATCGCTGCCCGCGCGACGTTGAGGAGCCGCGTCTCCTGGTAGCGCGCACCCCACCCCACGACGGCGAGCCGACCGCCGGGCCGGACGACACGCTGGGCTTCGCGGAGCCCGGGCTCGCTGTCGAGCAGCGGCGTCATCTGGCCGACGAGGAGGTCGAACGATCCGTCCTTGAACGGCAGCGCCGCGAGATCGGCGACCAGCGTCCGAACGGGGGCGCGTCGCCCGGCGCCGACGCCATCGTCGAGGACGCGCCGGGCAACCGCGAGCATCTCCGCAGACAGGTCCGTGAGCACGAGCGACCCGCTCGGATCGAGGCGGGGCGCGACCAGCCGCGACAGGCCGCCGGTGCCCGCGGCAACCTCGAGCACGTCGTCTCCCGGCCGGATGTCCGCCACCCGCAGCAATCGCTCGGCGACCGGCCGGAACCGGGGCACGACCTGCCGTTCGTAGTCCTCCGCGACCTCGTCGTACTGCCCCACGTGTCGATCCTCGTTCGCTGGCTCGTCCCCGGTCTGGCGCACGGTCGTACGGAAACCGCGTCGCCACCATGGACGCACGTCCACGTCGGCAATCCCTGCTGGTCCATGGAGGCAGGGTCCGGAACGCGCGACCGTCGGACACCGACCCGTCGCAGAACGGTCATCACCTCAAGGACGCTCACATGCCGCGCTCATCCCGGACGGCGCAGGGTTTCGCCGCCGCCTCCATCCTCGCCATCGTCGCCGTTGCCGCAGTCGCAGTGGCGGGGTGCACGCCCGCCACCGCCGGTCTCGCTCCCTCCGTGGACGCGCCCACGCCCATCGCCGTCGGGCCGGTCCCCACCCCCGTCCCGTACGCGCCGAGCGCCTTGCCGGCCACCGCGGTCCCGCAGCCGAGCGCGCCGGCGAGCCCGCTCGTTGCATCGACCCCGGAGCCCGACGGCGTGGACGGCGACGTCATCCCGCTCGACGTGTTCCGCGACGACGACGTCCGGCTCGCGATCAGCGACCCCGAAGGTCTCATCGAGCAGGCCTCGTCCGGTCAGGCCGCCGACGGCATGTCCACAGCGTGGGCGGACGCGATCGTGCGCAATGCCGGTCCGCGGACGCTCGAGGTGGTGTGGACCGGCATCCCCCGTGACGAGGTCGTCACCCTCGTTGCGCGTTCGGACGGCGAACGTATCCTCCTCCGCTTCGGCCAGGAGGCGGCGCCCGAGAGCTATGACCTGATGGGCGCGGACAGGATCGTCCTCCTCACGTTCGCGGCGCCGGTCGACGCGGGCGACGTCGCCACCGACTTCACGACCCTCGACTAGCACGGAGGAGCGGCCGCCCGGCCGGTTCCGTTCAGGACGCCGCCGCGGGCACGTCCGCAGTCGGCACGTCCGCAGCGGGAACGTCCGCGGTTGGGGCCGTGGGCGTGTCCCGGTCACGCTGCGCCGAGTAGGGCAGGGACCGCCGCGCAGGGCGTCACCTGTTCTGGGGGCGTCGCCCCAGCGCGCGTCCGGGGCCAGCCGGCTCCGCTAGACTGCATGCGTTCTATGCAGGCTGAATAGCGGCACATCGCCCGTCCCGTCCCGGGCGCGATGGCGGAGCCGTACCGGTCCCAACGGGAGGGTGGCGTGCCGCAGCGCTACGACGCGGTGATCATCGGTGGTGGGCACAACGGCCTCGTGTCCGCCGCGTACCTGGCGAGGGCCGGCCTCCGCACGCTCGTCCTCGAGCGGCGCCACGTCCTCGGCGGCGCGGCGGTGACCGAGGAGATCATCCCCGGCTTCCGGTTCTCGGTGGCGAGCTACGTGGTGAGCCTGCTCCGTCCCGAGATCATCCGCGACCTGAACCTCCCGCGGTACGGGCTCGACATCCTCCCGCTGGACGGCACGTTCACGCCGCTCCGCAAAACCGACAAGGCGCCCAAGGGCGGCGACTACCTGTGGCGTGTCAACGACCACGGTCGCACCGTCCGCGAGCTGCGCCGGTGGTCGAAGAACGACGCCGAAGCGTACGAGGAGTACGGCCAGCTCATGGTGGAGATGGCCCGGTTCATCAAGCCGATCCTGGGCATCGTCCCCGCCGATCCCACCGACAACGATCCACGCCCGCTCATGCCGCTGGCCGGCCTCGCGCGCCGATTCCAGCAGCTCCCCGAGCGCCAGCAGGCCGTGTTCGTCCAGCTCATGACGATGTCGGCGGCGGACTTCCTCGACCAGTGGTTCGAGACCGACCCGCTCAAGGCGACGATGTCCGCGTCGGGGATCATCGGGACGTATCAGGGGATCCGCAGCCCCGGGACGGCGTACGTGCTGCTCCATCACTACATGGGCGAGATCGACGGCGCGTTCCGTGCCTGGGGCATTCCCAAGGGCGGGACCGGCGGCGTCAGCATGTCGATCGCGCGCGCAGCCGAGGCGTTGGGCGCCGAGATCCGGACCGAGGCGCCGGTCGCCCGGGTCATCGTCCGCAACGGCAGGGCGACCGGCGTGGCGCTTGCGAGCGGCGAGGAGATCGAGACCACCCACGTCCTCAGCTCGGCCGACGCCAAGGTCACGTTCCTCGACCTGCTCGAGTCCGGCACGCTCGACCCGGAGTTCGAGCAGGAGGTCCGCCGGTTCAAGTTCCGCGGCTCGTCGGGCAAGGTCAACCTGGCCGTCGACCGGCTGCCGGACTTCACGTCGCTCCCCGGGGAAGGGGAGCACCTCCGCGGCGCGATCTCGTTCTCGCCCTCCATGGACGACATGGAGCGCGCGTACGACGACGCAAAGTACGGCCGCTGGAGCGAACGCCCGTACATCGACATGATCATCCCGACGCTCGTCGACCCCGAGATGGCGCCCCCCGGCAAGCACGTCATCTCGTGCTTCGTCCAGTACGCGCCGTACAAGCTCGCGCCCGAGCTCGGGACGTGGGACGACAACGGGAACCGCGACAAGTTCGGCGACGCCGTCATCAACCGGATCGCCGAGTTCGCGCCGAACATCCGGGACATCATCGTCGGCCGCCAGGTGCTCACGCCGCTCGACATCGAGCGGACGATGGGGCTCACCGAGGGCAACATCTTCCAGGGCGAGCTGAGCCTCGAGCAGCTGTTCTTCAACCGACCTGTCCCGGGCTACGCCCGCTTCCGCACCCCGGTCAGGAACCTGTGGCTGTCCGGCTCGTCGACCCACCCCGGTGGCGGCCTGATGGGCGCCAACGGGCGCCTCGCGGCGGTCGAGGTCCTCCGGGCCAGCGGCCGGAAGGTGGCCTGAAGATGGCGACGCGGACGATCGGATACGACGCCGTCGTCATCGGGGCTGGTCATAACGGACTCGTCGCCGCCGCGTACATGGCCCGGGCCGGCCTCAAGGTGCTCGTCCTCGAGGCGCGGGACCGCGTCGGCGGCGCCACGGTCACTGAAGAGCTGATGCCCGGCGTCCGCGTCCCCTCGCTCGCCCACACGGTCGGCCGGCTGCGCGC
>DATFQL010000253.1:0-3199 GCA_035264305.1 Candidatus Limnocylindrales bacterium
GAGGCGCCGAAGCCCGCCTGACCTGCGCCGGCATCACGCCGTCCGAGTCGACCCCCAGTCCAAGCGCCGCACATCTTCGACCCCGGTCCCCGACCGGGGTCGTCGCGTGTTGAGGCATCACGCGTCGCGGATCGTCCCGAGCCCGGCGGCCGGCTGCGTGACGGTCAGCGGCCGGTTGCTCGGCGGTGCGCGAGGCGCAGCCAGGCTTCGGCGCGGTCCAGCGCGTAGCGGTCGATGGCAGCGGGGGTGAAGGCGATCCAGCCCGGCCCGCTCGACGTCGCCGTCGTATCGGGCGTCCGCAGCGCGGCCTTCGCCACCCGCTGGCCGAGCCCGACCTCGAGACGGTCTAGATCCAGCACGGCGAAGACCTGACCGGCGGCCGCGTACCGGATGGCTCCGCCCTCCCGGAACCGCGTCACCTCGCCCAGCTCGTCGACCACCGCCTCGACTCGTTCGTCGAGGGACTCGGAGACCGGGTCTGCGGCAGCGGCGGCACCCGCGGCGACCTCGTCCTCGTCGAGCGGCTCGTCGTCGAGCGCATCGAGCGCGTCCTCGACTGCGTCCCCGATGCGCGGCAGGTGACCGTTGCCCTCGGCACTCACGGCCGGGCCGCCGCCAGGACCGCCGACAGGTCGCCCGCGTGGTCCTCGTAGTGCTCGATCGTTTCCGAGAAGAACCAGTTCTGGTTGTCCGGGTGCTTGATCCAGCGCGACTCGGGCACGACGGTCAGGTATCCCCGGAGCTCGCCCGCAGTCGTGCGGAACCGCTCGCGGAGCTCGTCCAGCGGCAGGTCGCGGAAGCGTGCCAGGTGCTCCGCGTTGATCCGGTCCCCGGCGTCCGGGGTCGCGTCCCAATCGCGATCCGCCTGGTCCTTCGTCGCGCTCCGCTCGTTGACGGCGAGCTCCTTGGCGGACGCGAGCGCGGCCTCCTGCCACACGACCATGTGACCCATGAGGTCCCGGCCGCTCCAGCCGTTGGCCGCCTCGACAGGCCGTTCCAGCTGCTCGTCCGTCAGCTCGAGGAGGGCTTCGTAGGGGCGGAACGCGTCGCGTTCGTCTTCGAGGAAGGACAGGGCGTCGAGATACATGCGGGCATCGTAGGCGCTCTCAGCGCTGGCGGGACGTCCATGCAGGATCGGCGCCGTCGATCCATTCCGTCTGGAACCGGCGCCCGCCGTGGATCGCGGTGAGCCGCAGCTCAGCGGCTCCCGTGTTGCGGAACCCGTGGGGAACGCCGGACGGGCTCACGACGACGTTCCCTGCGCCAACGGCGACCTCGTCGCCGCCGATGAAGAACGTCGCCTCGCCCGCCTCCACGACGAACACCTCCGGATACGGATGGCGGTGGACCCTCGGTCCACTCCCCGGCCGCCCGTGCACGAGGATGACCGAGAATGGGACGTCGCCGTCGCCGAGGTCGATCCCCTCGACCTCGTGCGCGTCGGCGGTGTGGTCCAGGGCCTCGAGCGGGATGATCGTTCGACCCGTGAATCGTCCGTGCTCGTTCACCGACACGCCTCCGTCATCGAGATGCGGTGCCCGACGAGGACGCCGGGCGGTTGCGCGACGGATCGTATGCGCCGTCGCGGGCCGGGGTGCGCTAGAGTCCCGGCCGTGAGCGACGACCTGCCGATGCAACTCCCGCCCGTCGATCCCCGTGCCGCGGAGGCCGCTGCCGGGGCGTCGCTGTCGCCGGAGCTGCTGGCCGGCCTCCTCGCCGACGGCGACGACGAGCTCGCCGCGTGGGCGATGCGGCACGCCCTCGCCGAGGCGCCGCGCGAGGCCGTGTTCGACGGGCTGGTCCGCGACGCCATGGCCATCGTCGGGGAGCGATGGGCATCCGGTCAGTGGACGGTGGCCGAGGAGCATCTCGCGTCCCGGACCCTGCTGCGCGCCCTCGAGCGCGTGCGACCGAGTCTGGGCCCGGAACACCGCGTGGGTCCGGTCGCCGTCCTTGCCGGGGCCGCCGGCGAGCAGCACATGATCGGCCTCGCCTGCCTCGAGCAGGTCCTCGCCGAGCATGGCTGGACCGTCGCCAACCTGGGGGCGGACCTGCCGGCCGGCGACCTCGGAGCGTTCGTGGGTCGCAACGACGTCGCGCTCGTCGCCCTGTCGGCCGCGGACGCATCGCTCGTCGGGCAGCTGGCGGAGAGCGTTCGCGAGGCACGTGGCGCTGCGGGCGGCCGACGGATCCCGGTCCTCGTGGGCGGGATGGTGACAAGCCATCCCGGGATCGCCGAGGCGGTGGAGGCCGATCGCGCGACCCGGTCGATCACCGAGGCGCTCGCGTTCGCGGAGTCCGTGCGCGCCTAGACCGCGACCGGCTCGCGGTACTCCCCGAACACCTCGCGCAGGACCCGGCACTGCTCGCCGAGCGTCGCGTACCGCTCGGAGCAGCGGATGAAGTGCGGCATCAGGTTGCTGTCGCTGGAGCCCGGTCGCGACGCGGCCTCGCGCAACCCCTCGAGCGCCGCGGCGACCGCCGCCCCGTCGCGTTCGGCGCGCGTCCGCTCGAGCCGGGCCATGTGCCGCTCCAGCGAGCCTTCGGGCACCTCGAGGACCGGGACCCGGATCGGCTCGGCCGTCGTGTACCCGTTCACGCCGACGATCACCCGCTCGCCCGCGTCGAACTCGCGCTGGAAGCGATACGCGGCATCGGCGATCTCGCGCTGCGGGTAGCCCTCGCCGATCGCCGCCACCATGCCACCGCGCCGGTCGATCTCGTCGAGGTAGCGCCACACCTCGCGCTCGACCTTGTTGGTGAGCGCCTCGACGAACCACGAGCCGCCGAGCGGATCGAGCGTCGAGGCGACGCCCGTCTCCTCGAGCAGGATCTGCTGCTGCCGTAGCGCGAGGAGCGCGGCCTCGGCAGTGGGCACCGCAAGCGCCTCGTCGTACGAGTCGGTGTGCAGGCTCTGCGTCCCGCCGAGGATCGCCGCCAGCGCCTGCGTCGCGACCCGGGTCAGGTTGTTGAGCGGCTGCTGCGGCGTGAGCGACACGCCCGCCGTCTGCGTGTGGAACCGCATCCAGGTCGAACGCTCGTTCTCGGCACGGTAGCGCTCGCTCATGAGCTTCCACCAGATCCGGCGCGACGCGCGGAACTTCGCGATCTCCTCGAAGAAGTCACTGTGGCTGTTGAAGAAGAACGAGAGGCGCGGCGCGAAGTCGTCGACGCGAAGGCCTCGCGCCATCGCCGCCTC
>DATFQL010000254.1:0-5825 GCA_035264305.1 Candidatus Limnocylindrales bacterium
AACCGGTCGATCAACCACTCCTGCGGCGGGTAGCGCTCGCGCATCGACGGCGACCACAGGGCGATCGCCGTGTCCCAGTCGTGCGCCTCGACCGCGGCGTAGAACCTGGACACGGCCGCGGCCGGGCTGCTCGTGGTTGCCGTCGTGACGGGTGCGTCCGGGCGCGCCGTGGCTGTCGGCCGTGGCGTCGCGGTGGGACCGGGAATGGGCGGAACGCCGAGGCGCGGTCCGGGCGGCATCGTCGGCGTGGCTGCGGTCGGCGTCGCTGACGCAGGTGACGATGACGCGGTCGAAGGCGACGGGGGCGGCACGGCGGATGCTGACGGCGCGGCGGACGCCTCGATCGTGGGCGTCGAATCGAGCACGGCGATGAGGTCGCCCGACGCGGACGGAGCATCGGTGGCATCGCCGATGCCGCCCAGCTGCGTCGCAGCCAGCAGGCCGAGGAGCAGGATCGGGACCAGGGCCGCCAATGCGACCAGGCGCGCCCGGCGGTTGCCGCGAGGCGCAGGCCGCGGCGCGGGGCGCCGCATCGCGGTGGGCCGGCGGATGACCCGGCCCGCAGGCGCGCGCATCGCCGTCGTCGGGGTCGGCGGCAGCGGGGCGTCCGAGGGGTCATGCGCGTCGGGCGCAGCGGCGGCGACGGAGGCAGGCTCGGCGATGGACGGATCCGGCACGTCAGAGCGATTCGGGGCGTCCGGGTGGTGCACGCGATCAGAGTCCGGCCACTGATCATCGTCGCCCAGGGTGGGGTTCGGGCGAGCGATGGCTGCCCCCGCGAGCGCCAGCGGCGATGCCAGGTCGGCGACGAGTGGATCGTCTGCACCCCCCGCGCCGTCGTACGGGCGCGCGCGCTCCGCGACGAGGACGGCGGTGTCGGCAAGGTCGGGCTCCGGCGGGAGCGACGACGCCGTGCGGCGCGCCCACGTCTCGAGCGTTTCCGCGAAGGCTCGGGCGCTCGGGTATCGGGTGGCCGGATCGATCCGGAGCGCCCGCTCGACGATCGCGCCCAGGGACGGGGGCAGGTCCTCCCGGGCAACCGCGAGCGGCACGGGGGCTTCGGTCGTGCGCACCGTCGCGAGCGCCGCCGGCCCATCGGCCACCCACGGCAGCCGTCCGGTGAGCATCTCGTACAGCACGACCCCGAGCGAGAACACGTCGCCGGCCGCCGTCGCCTCCTCGCCGCGTGCCTGCTCGGGGCTGAGGTAGGGGATCGAGCCGAGGATCGTGCCCGGGACGGTCACCCGGGATGTCGTGAGCGCTCGCGCAATACCGAAGTCGGCGAGGCGGACGCGGCCGTCCCGACCCACGAGGATGTTCGCGGGCTTGACGTCCCGATGGATGAGCCCGCGGCGGTGCGCGGCGGCGAGGGCACGTGCGGCCGCGGCGGCGACGTCCGCGGCCTGGAGGGGCGGCAGCGTGCCCTGCGCCTTGAGGATCTCGGCGACCGACGGACCGTTCACGAGCTCCATGACGATGTACCGGAGGCCGCCGTCGGCGCCGGTATCGAACACGGTGGCGACATTCGGATGCGCAAGGCTCGCCGCGTTGCGGGCCTCGACCTCGAAGCGCCTCGTGAACTCCGGATCCTCGGCGAACTGCGGTCGCAGGAGCTTGACCGCGACCGGGCGGCCGAGGCGCGTGTCTCGCCCGCGCCACACGGTCGCCATGCCGCCCGCGCCGATGCGCTCGTGCAACTCGTAGCGGCCCCCGAGGAGCGTCTCCGACGCCATCATCAGGCCAGTGAACCGCCGCCGAGGGGGCGGTCGCGGGACGCCGTGCCCGCCGCGCCTCGCGGTCGTCTTGCAGACGTGACTCGCGGACGCCCGCATACGAGGCGAGATCGGGATCAACCCCCGCGGCGTCGTCGCGCGAGACGGTTTGGGCTGGCCCCCGGGGCATGGCAGGGGCACAATCGTCCGATCACACCCGGAATCGCGGCACGCGCCGTCGGTGCGCCATGGAGGCCCACGTGACCGAGACCCTCGAACGAGTGAAGACGTACCAGCAGTTCATCGGCGGCCGATGGGTCGATTCCGCGTCGGGCGAGACGCTCGCGGTCGAGAATCCCGCCGACGGGAGCGTCGTGGCGCACGTCCCCGCGTCGGGCGAGGCGGACGTCGACCGCGCGGTGGACGCCGCGGAGTCCGCGTTCGAGACGTGGGGCCTCACCACGCCCCAGACCCGGAGCCTCGCGCTGCTCAAGATCGCCGACATCCTCGATGAGCACGCCGACGAGCTCGGCCGGCTCGAGTCGAGCCAGACCGGCAAGCCGATCGCGGCGGCGATCGACGAGATGAGCGTGAGCTCCGACCTGTTCCGGTTCTTCGCCGGGGCGTGCCGAGTCCCCGAGGGCCTCGCGGTGACCGAGTACCTCGAGGGCCACACCTCGATGGTCCGTCGCGACCCGGTCGGCGTCGTGGCCAGCATCGCCCCGTGGAACTACCCGCTGTACATGGCGGCCTGGAAGCTGGGTCCGGCGCTTGCCACCGGCAACACGGTCGTCCTCAAGCCATCCGCGCGGACGCCGTTGTCCGCGCTCCGGTTCGCGGAGCTCGTCGCCGACGTGCTGCCCGCCGGCGTGCTCAACGTGCTGTCCGGCTCGGGCGCGGCGATGGGCGACCTGCTTGTCGCGCATCCGAAGGTCCGGATGGTCTCCATCACCGGCGACACGGCAACCGGCAAGCACATCGCGGAGCTCGCCGCCGGGACCGTGAAGCGGCTCCACCTCGAGCTGGGCGGCAAGGCCCCCGTGATCGTGTTCGACGACGCCGACATCGAGCTCGCCGCGGAGACCCTCAAGAGCGCGAGCTACTGGAACGCGGGCCAGGACTGCACGGCCGCGTGCCGTGTGATCGCAGGCCCCGCCGTGTACGACAGGTTCGTCGCCGCCCTCACGGACCAGGTCAAGACGATCAAGTGGGGCAACCCTGCCGACGCCGACGACCTCGACATGGGCTCGCTCATCGCCGGCGACCACGCGGACAAGGTCGAGGGCATGGTCAACCGCGCGCTCGACGGGAACGCAGAGCTGGTCCTCGGCGGGACGCGCCCCGACCGGCCCGGCGCGTACTTCGAGCCGACGATCATCGCGAACCCCGAGCAGTCGTCCGAGATCGTCCAGGACGAGGTGTTCGGCCCGGTCGTGACCGTCCAGCGCTTCTCGGACGAGGAACAGGCGGTCAAGTGGGCGAACGACGTCAAGTTCGGCCTCTCCTCGTCGGTGTTCACGGGCTCGATCGGCAAGGCGATGCGGGTTGCCCGCCGCCTCCAGTTCGGGACGGTGTGGATCAACGAGCACTTCACGCTCGCGTCGGAGACGCCCCACGGCGGCGTGAAGGAGTCGGGCTGGGGCAAGGACGGCTCCAAGTACGCGCTCGAGGACTACACGGTCATCAAGCACATCACGATCAACACGGGCGTCTGATCGCCCGTTCCGTGGCTGTTCGAGCGCGTCGATGCCCGGCGCGGTGAGCGCGCCGGTCGACTCGTCCGCGATCTCATCCGCGGTCGGTGCGCTCGACCTCGCCGATCTCGCCCGCCGTCGGTGGTACGCGGCGAAGGACGTCGGGCCGTCGTCGGTGTCGCTCGCCCACGCCTTCGTCCTCGCCGAGGACGCCGTCCTCGCCCTGGTCGACGTCACCTCCCATGAGCCGGCCCGCGACGGCGCGCGACCACGCGGCCGCGCACGCGTGGACCGCTACGCGGTTCCATTCGCGCGTTCGTCGGGGGCCTGGCGGGAGGCCGCGGAGGGTGATGGCACCTGGCGGGCGCTCGCCGCGGCGATCGCGGACGGCCGGACGATCGCCGCCTTGACGACGGACGGAGACACTACGACGGGCGCAGCTGGCGAGGGTTCGGGCCAGGTCGCGGCGGCGCTCGTGTGCCGGCCGGCAGCCGGCTTCACTGCGGCGTGGGAGGACGCTGCATCCACCGTCGCGACCGCGGTCGAGGCCGCCCTCGGGCGCGACCAGTCCAACACGTCGGTCGTCCTCGGCGATCGCCTGTTGCTCAAGGCGTTCCGCCGGATCCAGCCCGGCCTCAACCCGGACCTCGAGCTCACCGCCTACCTGTCAGAGGAGGCAGGCTTTGCCGGAGTCCCGCGACTGGCGGGCTGGGCCGAGGTCGTCACCCGCGAGAGCGGCGCCGCGACCGTGGCGATGCTCCAGGCGTTCGTCGCCGACGCGGAGGACGCCTACGAGAAGATCGCCGAGTTCCTCGCCGGGCTCGTGGCCGCACCCGGGGAAGTCAGCATCGAGTGGGCAACCGAGGTCGCGGCGGACCTCGGGACGCTCGCCGCCGGCATGCACGCCGCACTCGCGACGCCGCCCCCCGACGCGCCCGAGCTCGCCCCACGAGAAGCCTCCCGCGAGGAGCTCCGTGCGTGGCGGCTCGACGCCCATCGGCAGCTCAACGCGGCGCTGCCGGCCGTGGCTGCCGTGGACCGCGAGGCGGCGAAGGAGCTCGAGCGAGCGGCGTCGGCGATCGCCGCGCGGGTGTCGCGGTTCGAGGCGGTCGCCACGACGCCGACCGTCATGCGCATCCACGCCGACCTGCACCTCGGCCAGATCCTGGTCTCCGAGGACGGCTACCGGATCATCGACTTCGAAGGGGAGCCGCTGCGCCCGATCGAGGAGCGGCGGCGACCTGACTCGCCGCTGCGCGACGTCGCGTCGCTGCTGCGGTCGCTGGACCATGTCGGGCGAAGTGCCGGGCGTCGCGCGGAACGTCGGTCGGGGCCGATCGAGCGTCCCGGCCTGGACGTCGACGCCTGGATCGAGCGTGCCCGGGAACGGTTCCTCGCGGCATACGTCGCGGGCCTGCGGCAGACCGACGCGCCGATCACCGTCGATCTCGACCTGCTCGACGCGTTCGAGGTCGCGAAGGAGTGCTACGAGTTCGTGTACGCGGCGACCGTCCTGCCGTCGTGGCTGTGGGCGCCGCGCGAGGGGATGCGCTGGCTCCTCGAGCACGGCGAGGGCGGCGACGAGCAGTGACGGACGAGGGACGCACGCGCGTCGACGAGCTGATGGACGACATCCTCGCGGCGCCCGACGAGCTCGCGTCGGCGCTCGACCAGCACCAGGCGTCGATCGCGGCACTCCCGGAAGGGCTGCTGGACCGGCCACGCTGGCGTCTGATCGGCATGGGATCCTCCGGGTTCGCGGCGTTCGATGCGGCCGCGGGGCTGCGGGGCGTGGGGCGGGATGCCGTCGCGGAGGTCGCCTCGGCGTCGGGTGGATCGCCCGGAGGACACGACACGCTCGCGATCGTGATCTCCAACTCCGGCCGGACGTCCCAGACCGTCGCCGCCGCCGCTCGCCACCGCCACCGATCCCCCGTCCTCGCCGTGACCGCGCACCCGGACTCCCCGCTTGCCGCCGAGGCCGATGCGGTTCTCCCGCTCGTGGCGGCGCGCGCGGAAACCGCGGGGATCGCGACGATGTCCTTCCGCTCCACCGTCGCGGCCCTGACACTGCTCGCCTCCGCGATCGACCCGGCGCTCGCGGGGACGGGGATCGCGGCCGCCGTGCCGTCGCTGGAAGCGCTGCTCGAGCGTCGGGCCGCGTGGCTCGCGGCTTCGGCGGATGCGCTCGACACCGGTCGCCCGATCCACGTCCTCGGTGACGGCGCCCGGATCGGCGCCGTCCAGCAGGCAGCGCTGATGTTCCGCGAGGCGCCGAGGATCGAGGCGGCCGCCTGGGACACCGGCGACTGGCTGCATGTCGGGCTGTACACGACCTATCCGGACGACGCGGTCCTCCTGTTCACCGGGTCACCCGCCGACGGCGAGGCAATCGCCGTCGTGCACGCCCGTGGCGGTC
>DATFQL010000255.1:0-2034 GCA_035264305.1 Candidatus Limnocylindrales bacterium
TGCGACGCGCAGGACGTCGTCGGCTGTCACCGCCTCGATCGCACCCCGGTAGCGCGCGAGCTCGTCGTCGGGGAGGTCGTGGACGAACAGCCCGGCCAGGGATCCGGCGACGGGTCCGGGGGTCTCGAACCGGAGCGGGAACACGCCGACGAGGTAGTCCCGGGCGGCACGCAACTCAGCATCGGTGACGGGCGCCTCTCGGATCCGGTCCAGCTCGAGGAGGAACTCGTGAAGAGCCGGGATCGTCGCCTCGGTGTTGACGGCCGCCCGCGCCGTGAACGGGCCTCGGGCTCGGCGGAGGTCGAACCCGGCGTTCGCGCCGTACGTGTACCCCTTTTCCTCGCGGAGGTTCATGTTCAGCCGCGAGTTGAACAGCCCGCCGAGGATCGCGCCCATGACGGCGACCGCATGGAAGTCCGGGATGCGTCGGGTCAGCCCGGGATGGCCGATTCGGATCTCGGTCTGGACCGCGCCGGGGCGATGGACGACGAGGAGGCGGCAGCCGTCCATCGCCGACGTGTCATCGATGGGAGCCGCCTCACTCGCAGCATCGCCGGACCAGTCGCCGAACAGGCGCTCGACGATCGCGAGCACCTCGTCCGGATCGACGTCGCCTGCGACGACGAGGGCGGATCGGGCGGGCATGAACGCGCGCTCGTGCACCGCGCGCAGGTGTGCAGCGGCGAGGGTCGTCACGGTCTCGGCGGTCCCGCCGGACGGACGGTGGTACGGGGAGCTCGGCGCGTAGATCGTCGAGACGTACGCCTCGTCCGCTCGGCGGCGGGGATCGGCCTTCGCCTGGAGGAGATCGGTCAAGCGCTCGTCCCGGAGGCGCTCGACCTCGGACTCCGGGAAGGACGGCCGACGAACCACCTCGGCGAGCAGCTCGAGCGCGGGCGCGAGGCGACTCGCCGGCACGTCGAGGCCGGCCGACGTCGCGTCCCAGCCGGCCTCCGCGTGGATCGAGGCACCGAGGCGTTCCGCGGCCTCGGTGAGCGCGATCGCGTCACGGACTTCGGTGCCCTCGGTGAGCGCCCGCGCAGACAGGACCGTCGCGCCGCCCAGCTCGTCGGGCTCGTCGGCGGCGCCGGAGCGGATGACGAGCGACGCTGACACGAGCTCGCGGCCGGGCATCGGGGTGACGACGACACGGAGACCGTTCGCGAGGACGAAACGCGCCGTGTACGGGAACTCGTACGGGCGCGGCTCGCCGGGGACCGGTCGCTCGGCAACCAGCACGGTCGCGTTCATGCCGCCTCCTCGCCGACTGCCGCCGCCGTTTGCGGCACGTAGGTGAGCACGACGCGGTTGTCGTCGCGGAACACGTCCCGCGCGACGTCCCGGATCTGCTCGGCGGTCACCGACAGATACCGCGGCAGGAGCGAGTTGATCAGCCCCGGGTCGTCGGACAGCGTCGCGTACATCGAGAGGCGGTCCGCGCGCTCCTCGACCCGCGCCAGCGCGCCGAGCTCGTCTGCTTCGGTGAGCGCCTTGGCGCGCGCGAGCTCGTCCTCGGTCGGCGCCTCGCTGGCGAGCTTCTCGAGCTCCTCGAGGTACGCCGCCTCGACAGCCGCGACGTCGACGCCCGGCCGGACCGTCGCCCAGCCGATGCACACCGACGCGCCCCCGACGAACGGGAGCGTGAACACCGCGACGTCCTGGGCGATGCGCTCGTCGCGGACGAGGCGCCGGTGGAGCCTGCTCCCCTTCCCCCCGGCGAGCAGCTGGGCGGCGAGGTCCAGCGCATCGAGCCGCCGGTCGCCGAACACGGGCGCCCGGAAGCCGATGTACACCCGCGGGAGCGGCACGCGGTCCTCGACGGTCTCACGGATCTCGGTGCCGATGAGGGGCGGCAGCGACATGTCGGGGAGCGACGGGATGCTCGGGTTGGCCGCGATCGGACCGAAGTACTTCTCGGCGAGTGCGCGGACCGTTTCCCGGTCGCAGTCGCCCGCGACGCTGAGCACCGCGTTGTTCGGCGCGTACCAGGTCGCAAAGAACGCCTTCACGTCGTCGAGCGACGCCGCGTCGAGG
>DATFQL010000256.1:0-2076 GCA_035264305.1 Candidatus Limnocylindrales bacterium
AGTCGTGTCGCGGGGACATCGCCGGCGAGCATCCGGCAGAACAGGCAGTCAGCGACCATGCGGGGCTCCAGGCGAGGGAGTCGCGAGGACGGCGACCGGCCGGCGCAGGGGGCGTGGGGGCGGGTCGAGGTGGAGCAACTCCCCGATCACGCGATCCGCCGCGCTCGGGTCGACTCCCACCCGGCGCACGGTCGCCAGGGCATTCTCCAGGTCGATGGGATCGTCGGCACGCGGCACGACCGCGACGAGCACGTGGTCCTCGGCGTGGCCCACCCAGCGGCCGTCGGGGAGGCGCTGCTCGATCAGGACTCGTGCCGTCGTGCCGACACTCGCGCGCGCGAACCGGGCTTTGCCAGCCGTGGCGAGTTCCAGGAGCTGGGCAGCGCGGGTCTTCTTCGTGCGCTCTTCGACCTGCCCGGCCATCCGCGTCGCGGCGGTCCCCGGCCTCGCCGAGTAGCGGAACACGTGCACGCCCGCGAGGCCGAGGCGCTCGATGAACGCGAGGGACCGCACGTGCGCCTCGTCGTCCTCGCCCGGGAAACCGGCGATGACGTCGGCGTGGATCGCGACGCCGGGGATCGCGGCGCGGGCATCCTCGACGACGCGCGCGTAGCCGGCGCTGAGATAGCGGCGTCCCATCCGGCGGAGGACGCCGTCGTCTCCGGACTGGAGCGGGAGGTGGAGGTGCGGGAGCGTTCGGGGCGCCCCGTCGGTCCAGGCCGCGAGCAGGTCCTCGTCCACGTGCTGCGGCTCGATGGAGCTGAGGCGGATCCGCTCCACGGGCGTCTCATCGAGGATCCGGCGCACGAGGCCGGGGAGCGTCAGCGCGCTCCGGAGGTGCGATCCGCGCGCGCCGCGCTCCGACCAGCCACCGTCATAGGTGCCGATGTTGATGCCCGTGAGGACGATCTCGCGGTGTCCGGCGGTGATCGCCCGGCGGACGTCCGCGAGGACGACGTCCGGGGGGAGGCTCCGCTCGGCGCCGCGAGCGCGGGGGATGATGCAGTACGTGCAGTAGAACGAGCAGCCGTCCTGGACCTTCACGAATGCCCGCGTGCGCTCCACCGACGCGCGGTCGTCGGCAATCCCGTCGAGCGGCCGCGCGGCCACCGCCTCGACACCGGACAGTGTGGGGAGGGCGGCATCGAGCGGTCCACCCTCGCCGGGCTGCCCCAGGAGCGCTTCGAGCTCGGCAAGGAACGCCGCCTTGTCGTCGTTGCCCACGAGCCGCGCCGCCGCGTCGACGGCACCGAACGCCTCGGGCCCGACCTGGACCGAGCAGCCCGTGACGACGATCTCGGCGCCCGGGTTCGCACGCCGGGCGCGCCGCACCGCCGCCCGCGACTTCTCGTCGGCGGTCGACGTCACGGTGCAGGTGTTGACGAGCACGAGCTCGGCGCTACCGCCGTCCGCGACGAGCGGGATCGATGCCTCGCGCAGGAGGCGGGCCGCGGCCTCCATCTCGGACTGGTTGACCTTGCAGCCGAGGTTGACGATCGCCGCGGACCGCGGCCGGGCCTCGATCACCACAGGACGGGCTTCGTCGACATCATGAACGCGATGAAGCCCACCGCCGTCGTGATCGCGTAGGCGATGTAGCGCTGGCGGCGCGCCCGCTCGCGCCACCGTTCGCGGTCGGCGTCAGTCTCGATCTCGTCGCGGCGGACGAGGCGCCGGAGCGTCGGGCGCTGCACCGCGAAGGCCACGACCGCCGTGATCGCGTACGCCGCGAGGCTGACGAGCAGCCACGGCTGTCGGAGCATCTGCGGCCCGAGCACCGCGATCATCGCAAGGCCCGTCAGCGCGAGGCCGGCCCCGATGACGAGCGTCCCGTGGGCCTGGAGCCACAGCATCGCGCGGACGAGCGGCCCGGGCTGCGGGGCGTCGTAGCCGGAGCTCACGAGGCGGTTCCGGAGCGTGAACGGGAGGAGCAGGCTCGGCAGGAACAGGGCGATCGCCAGCGTGATGTGTGTCCCGAGGATGAGCGGGAAGTAGGCGGAGAGGTCGGGCATCGGTCGATAGGGGGGCAAGCGGCTGTTGCCGGTTCTCGGTGCTGGCGGGCGTCACGGCCCGGGC
>DATFQL010000257.1:0-4423 GCA_035264305.1 Candidatus Limnocylindrales bacterium
GTCCTCGTGGCGTGGAAGCGGGAGCCGGTGCGCGCGGAGCGGGACGCCGCCGCCGGAGCGCTCCGCGCGCTGCGGGCCGGCCCACCGGAGGTCGTGCCGGCAAAAGTGCCGGGCCTCGACGGCCACTGCCTCGTCATCGTCCCGCGCGCCGGCCCGATCGACGTGCGCTTCCCCCGGGACCCGGCGGAGCGCCGTCGCCGCCCGCTGTGAGCGACCCGTCCGCGCTACCCTGCGACGCGTGCGTGTCGCCGTGTTGTCCGACATCCACGCGAACCTCGTCGCACTTGATGCCGTGCTGGCCGTGATCCCGTCCGTCGACGAGGTCTGGCAGCTGGGTGATGTCGTGGGCTACGGGCCGCAGCCGGACGAGGTCGTCGGCAGGCTGCGGGACATCGGCGCGCGCGGGGTCCGTGGCAACCACGACGCCGCGGCGGTGGGCGGGTTGGAGATCGAGTCGTTCAACGTCGACGCCCGGCGTGCCATGGAGTGGACACGCACCGCGATCCAGACCGACACCCGTGCCTGGCTTTCGGCGCTGCCGGAGCGGCTGGAACGGGAAGGGTTCACGCTCGTGCACGGGTCGCCCCGGGACCCGATCTGGGAGTACGTGACGTCGACGCCGGTCGCGCGCGCCGGGATCGCGGCGATGGACACGCCCTTCGGCCTGCACGGACACACACACGTGCCGGTCGCCTACCTCGAGGACGACGGCCGCCTCGAGACGATGAGCCCCGGCGCCGGGTCGGAGATCACGTACGCGCGCCAACGAGCGCTGCTCAACCCGGGCAGCGTCGGGCAGCCGCGGGACGGGATCCCGACCGCCTCCTGGCTGCTGCTCGACACCGCCGACGGCGTCGGGACGTGGCACCGCACCGCGTACGACGTCGGCGCGGTCCAGCAGGCGATGGAGGCGGTCAGCCTCCCTGAGCGCCTCGTCGCGCGTCTCGGGTACGGGCTCTAGGCCGGCGATGATCGGCGGTCGACGTCCGATGTCCGGGCGCAAGCCGGGCGACAAGCGCGTCCGTGTCGAGCGGCATCACGCGCCGTACTTCCGGTACACCGGCCCCAACCAGCTCACCGCGAAGGCGGCGGCGAGCGCGCCCACGACGGCGATGGGCAGGGTCGTGGGCCGCGCGAAGGCGGTCCTGATCGGGAAGCCGCTCGCGAACGAGGAGGAGATCGGCGAGCGGCTGTCGAAGAAGAAGGCGCTGGCGATCTTCAGCTCCGACGCGATCTCGTCCTCGGCGTACGCGACCGAAGAGATCCTCCTCGCGTTCCTGCTCGCGGGCGTGGGCGGCGCCGCGTTCCTGTTCTCGATCCAGGTCAGCATCGGGATCGCCGTCCTGCTCGCGATCGTCGCGTTCAGCTACCGCCAGGTGTGCATCGCCTACCCGTCCGGCGGCGGCTCGTACTCGGTGTCCAAGGCGAACATCGGCCGGCTCGCCTCGCTCGTCGCGGCGTCCGCGCTGCTCATCGACTACACGCTGACCGTTGCCGTATCGACATCATCGGCGGTCGAGCAGATCGCCTCGGCCGTGCCGTCGCTCGATCCCGTCAAGGTCGAGATCGGCCTCGTGGCGATCGCCCTCATCACGCTCGGCAACCTGCGCGGGCTGCGTGAGGCCGGCTCCATCTTCGCGATCCCGACGTACCTGTTCCTGGGCAGTGCCTTCCTGATGATCGGCGTGGGCGTGTTCCGGATCCTGTTCCAGGGCGATACGGGACCCGCGCCGACCCCGGAGGTCGTTGCGGCGATGCAGGACACCGCGGAGGGCGTGACCGTCCTCATCCTGCTCCGGGCGTTCGCGTCCGGTGCCGTCGCGCTCACCGGCACGGAGGCGATCGCCACCGGCGTGCCCGCGTTCCAGCCGCCCGAGTCGCGGAATGCGGCGCGCACGCTGATGGCGATGGCCCTCATCCTGGGCACCCTGTTCATCGGCATCACGTACCTCGCGACGAACTTCCACATCCTCCCCATGGAGGAGCCGAAGCAGACCGTGATCGCCCAGATCGCGCGGCACGTCTACGGCGACAACCTCGCCTTCTACCTGTTCCAGGCGTTCACGGCGCTGCTGCTGTTCCTCGCCGCGAACACGAGCTACAACGCGTTCCCCCGCCTCGCGGCCGTGCTCGCCGAGGATGGTTTCTTCCCCCGCCAGTTCGCGTTCCGTGGCGATCGCCTCGCGTTCTCGACCGGGATCCTGCTGCTGGGCGTGGTCGCCGGCGCGGTCGTCATCGCCGGCGGCGGGTCGACCCATGCGCTGATCCCGCTGTACGCCGTGGGCGTGTTCATCGACTTCACGATCGCGCAGTCCGGCATGGTCAGGCACTGGCTGTCGACGAAGGAGCAGGGCTGGCGGTACCGGCTCGCGATCAACGCGGTCGGCGCGACCCTCACCGGGATCATCGCGATCGTCGTGACGTCCGTGAAGTTCGAGGCGGGCGCCCGGTTCGTGATCATCCTCATCCCCATCCTGGTGGCCGCGATGCTGTTCGTCCGGCGTCAGTACGACGGCCAGGCAGCGGAGCTCCTGGTCAAGGACGACCTCGTGTTCGACCGCCCGCACCGCGAGCAGCGGGTCGTCATCCCCGTGAACGGCATCAACCGGTCGGTGGTGCAGGCCGTGATGTTCGGCAAGTCGCTCGCGAGCGACCCGTCCCTCCTCCAGGCGGTCTACGTCACCACCGACGTCGACGAAGCCGAGACCTTCCGCCAGCGCTGGGAGCGCCAGTTGCCGGGAGTCCCGCTCGTCGTCGTGGAGTCGCCGTATCGCGCGCTCGTCGGGCCGGTCGTCACGTACCTCGACGTCCTCGACCTCGCGTGGCCGCCGGACAAGGAGGCGCCGACGACGATCGTCGTGCTGCCGGAGTACGTCGCGAAGCACTGGTGGGACCGGCTGCTGTACAACCAGACCGCGAAGCGCCTCAAGGCGGCACTCGTCGGTCGCGAGCACACCGTGATCGCGGACGTGCCGTATCGCCGGAGCGACCACGCGGCGAGCTAGTGCCCGCCGCCCGCCGGAGCAGGGCCGAAGGCCGGCTGTCGAACCGCCGACGCGGTGCGTTCGCCGCACGGTGGTATCGTGACCGGGCGCGGCGACCCGACCTGGACGATGCCCCGTTCGCGCGTCCGGGGTTGCCGAGAACGCGGAGGCTCCAACGTCAGTGGCCGACTCGTCGGCACCACAGTTCCGGCGTGCCGTCGTGGCCCTGTCCGGCGCTCGGACCGACCGGTCCATCGTGGCGCTCGCCTCGGAGCTCGCCCGGCCGGCCAAGGCCGAGCTGGTGGGGGTTCACGTGGTCGAGATCGACTGGACGCTGCCGCTCGATGCCGACGTCGCCGGTCACTCGGAGGACGCCCAGCGCGTGCTCGACATTGCCGAGGCGACGGCCGAAGCCGGCCATTACACGCTCGAGACCGTGCTCCTGCAGGCACGCGACGTCGGCGCCGCCATCGTCGACGAGGCGACCGAGCGCGGCGCCGACCTGATCATCTGCGGGCTGCCGTTCCGCCGCCGCTTCGGTGGTGACTTCGCGATCGGCAGCACCATTCCCTACGTGTTGAAGAACGCCCCGTGCGCGACCTGGGTCGTGCGCGAGGCGATGCCCGAGGAGCAAGCATGAAAGCCGTCGTGGTGGGCTGCGGGCGCGTCGGTGCCGGCGTCGCCGACGAGCTGGACCGAGCCGGGTGGGAGGTCCTCATCATCGACCTCAAGTCGGCCGCCTTCGACCGGCTGCCGTCCAGCTTCGGGGGAACTGCCCTGCGGGGCGATGGCACGGACGAGGACGTGCTCCGGCGCGCGGGCGCCGAGAACGCCGACCTGTTCCTCGCCCTCACCGAGGGCGACAACCGGAACATCATGGCGGCGCAGCTGGGGATCGAGGCCCTCGCGGCCCGCAAGACCGTCGCGAAGGTCAACGACCCCGTGCGCGCGGAGGCGTATGCGCTCCTGGGGATCGCGACCCTGTGCCGGACGAACCTGATGTCAGCGCAGATCCTCGGCTACGCCGGGCAGGCGATCCCCGAGCGGCCAGGCATCTACATCCCCGAGAACCCGCACCAGCACGTCGACGACGATGCGGCAGCCGTCCCCGCAGGCACGGTCGCGGGTGCCGCGGGAGGTACGGCGAGCACCGGCGCGGCGGCGACCGCGAGCCCGGAGGCCTAGGGATGTTCGTGCTGGTCGTCGGCGGGGGCAAGGTCGGGTACTACCTGACCAAGGAGCTGATCGAATCGGGCCACGAGGTGGCCCTCATGGAGAAGGACCGGCCGCGGGCGGGACAGATTGCCGACGAGGTCGGCTCGGTCGTCATCGCCCAGGACGGCTGCGAGGGGAAATACCTGCACGAGGCGGGCGCGAACCGCGCGGACATCGTGGCCGCGGTCACCGGCGACGACGAGGACAACCTCGTCATCTGCCAG
>DATFQL010000258.1:0-2051 GCA_035264305.1 Candidatus Limnocylindrales bacterium
CCGGACGATCGCGCGAGTCGTGACGTCTGCCGCGTGGACGACGGTACGGACGACCTCCGCGCGCAGCCCGGGCTGGTCGCCCAGCACCACCAGGACGGCGTCCGCTCGGGGATCCTCGGCGGCGGCGTCGAGCCCGATCCGGAGCGAGCTCGCGAGGCCGTCCCCGGGGTGCTCGTTGATCCGGCGCCGCTCGCCACGCCAGGTGATCGCGGCCTCGATCGCGGGAGCCTTCGACCCGAGGACCACGACCACGTCGTCGATCGCCGCGGCGGCCAGGGCATCGAGCGGATGCTGGAGCAAAGGCCGCCCGTCGAGCGTGGCGAGCTGCTTGGGTGACCCGAACCGGGTGGCGTCGCCGGCGGCGAGCACGATGCCCACGACGTGCATCGCTCAGGCCGGCACGGCCGCGGGGACGGTTGCGGCTGCCTCCCGCTCGCGGGCGAGGTCGCGCATCGGGCGACCCGATCCCGCCCGACGCTCTGCGACGACCTCGGCCATGATCGCGAGCGCCGTCTCGGCCGGGAGCCGGCCGCCGAGGTCGAGGCCGATCGGCCCGCGCAGTCGCGCGAGGTCGTTCGGCGCCACGCCCGCGTCGAGCAGCCGCGCACGTCGGTCCGCCTGGGTCTTCTTCGAGCCGACCGCGCCGACGTACCGGCAGCCGCGCGCGAGCGCCGCCACGATCGCGGGCTCGTCGAACTTCACGTCGTGCGTCAGGACGGCGACCGCATCGGCGGGTCCCAGCCCGATCTCGTCGGCGACCTCGTCGGGCCAGCCGACGATCAGCCGGTCCACGTCGGGGAACCGCGTCTGGGTCGCGAACGCCGCGCGCCCGTCGATCACGACGGTCTCGTAGCCCAGCTCCTTCGCGAGCCGCACGAGCGTCCGCGAAACCTCGACCGCGCCGACGACGACGAGTCGCGGCCTGACCGGATACGACTCGATGAACAGCTGTCGGCCCCCGACCTCGACGGTCCTCGACACCCCGTGAGCGAGCGCGTCGGTCGCCGCCTGGATCAGCTGCGTGTCGAGGTCCCGATCCCCGAGCGTGCCATCGAGGCGTCCGTCGTCGTGGACGACGAGCGGCGTCGCGGGCTCGCCGCCCGGTCCCGGCGGGTACGCGCCGAACGCGGCAGTCGGCGCATCGACGGGGAGCGGCGTGACGATCGCCCGGCCGTCGCCGCGGCCCTCCCGTGTCTCGCTCGCGGCCTCGATCGCTGCCGCCGGAACGCCCGGCGAGACGAGGACGTCGATCGTCCCGCCGCACGCGAGCCCCACGTCCCATGCCTGCTCGTCGCTGATCCCGTAGCGGATGACGCGTTCCCGGCCGGCCTCGCGCGCCGCCCGGATCTCCTCGGCCGCGGCCCCCTCGACACAGCCGCCGGACACCGACCCCGCGATCCGCCCGTCGTCGGTCACGAGCAGCACGGCGCCCTCGGGTCGCGGGGCGGAGCCGAACGTCCGGACGACGACGGCGCGACCGACCCCCACCCCCTCGGCGGTCCAGCCGGCCAGCGTGTCCAGCAGCTCCTGCATCCCAAGTCCTCCGGTTCGATCAGCGGAGCGGGCGGGCCCGGTCCGCGTCGTGGTGCTGCGGCTCGACAACCCGAGGCGGGGTGACGTCCGGGGCCTGGAGGCCGAGCGACGGCGCGACGCTCGTGGCATGGGTCACGGCGCTCCCCCGCCGGCTGGTCCCCTGGCTGGACCCGGCCAGCACCTCCCCGAGCCGTTCGAGCGAGGCGAGCGTACCCGCCGGCAGGAAGTCGTCGATGAACGGGAACGCGGCCTTCATGCCCGCGGCGAGCGGCTGGTAGCCGGGTGCCGAGGCGAGGGGGTTGAGCCACACGAGCCGGTGGCAGTTGCGCCGGAGGCGAGCCGTCTCGGCGGCGACGAGCGCCGGGTCGCCACGGTCCCAGCCGTCGGACACGACGATGACGATGCCGCTCGAGCGGAGCGTCCGGCGCGCCCAGCGGTGGTTGAACTCGCGAAACGACTCGCCGATGCGGGTCCCGCCCGCCCAGTCCGTGACGCTGTCGGCAACCTTGGCGAGCGCG
>DATFQL010000259.1:0-3895 GCA_035264305.1 Candidatus Limnocylindrales bacterium
ATCGGTGACGATGGTGTCGATGCCGCGGACACGCGCCGCGGCGACCTCCGCGACGCTCGTCGAGCCCGTGTCGACGGTGATGATCAGCGAAACGCCCGCGTCCGCGGCGGCCCCGACCGCGGCCATCGACAGTCCGTGTCCCTCCTCGAGCCGGGACGGGACGTACGGGACGGTCTCGATCCCGAGGCGGCGAAGCGCGAGCACGAGCTGTGCGAGTCCGGTCAGCCCGTCCGCGTCGAAGTCGCCGAAGACCATGACGCGCTCCGCGGAGGCACGTGCGCGGCGGATCCGGTCGACGACGAGTGCGGCGTCGGGGAGCTGCCGCGGGTCATGCAGCCCGGCCGCCGGAGGGCCCAGGAACGCGGTCAGCGACGACTCGTCGGCCACGCCCCGCCGGGCGAGGACAGTGGCGGCGAACGTCCCGATCCCGTGCCCCTTCGCCGCCTCGCGGAACGCCGGATCGAGCCGCAGCGGCTCGGGGAAGACCCAGCGGTGTCGGGCGTCGGTCATGCCGGGCAGCATGCCACGCGGCACTCACCCGGGACTTGTCGGGCGGGGTCCGAGCGGCAGGGTCGCCGCGTGCCGTCCCCGAAGACGGGGTCGGGACTGAGATCCGGGCGCCGGCGGAGGCCGGGCCCGTTGATCACGTCGCGGCGCGGCGGCTCGGGCGGGCGGCGTCGGCGGAGAGCCGCTTCCGGTCCTCCCACTCGTGCCACACCACGAGCAGCGGGCTCGCGTTGAAGATCGAGGAGTAGGTGCCGGAGATGATGCCCAGCAGCAGGGCGAGGACGAACACGCCGATCGCCTCGCTCGCGAACAGCAGCAGCGACAGCAGCGTGATCACGACGGTCAGGCTGGTCGTGATCGAGCGGCCCAGCGTCTGGAGGATCGAGTGGTTGACGATCCGGGCGAACGGCTCGCCGGCGTGGCGGCTGCGGTTCTCGCGGATCCGGTCGAACACGACGATCGTGTCGTGGACCGAGAAGCCGATGACCGTCAGCATCGCCGTCACGAACAGGCTGTCGATCTGGACGCCGAGGACGGTGCCGAGGATCGCGAACACGCCCACCACCACGATCACGTCGTGGAGCAGCGAGACAAGGGCCGTCACGCCCATCTTCACGTCCCGGAACCGGTAGGTGATCCACAGGACGATGCCGATCGCGCCGAACGCGATCAGCGTCAGTGCCTGGAACACGAGGTCGTTCGAGACCACCGCGCCCACGGTCGACAGCGATCGCTGCGCGGCGATCGGCCCGAGCTCATCCTCGAGCGCGACCCGGATCTCGCCGATCTTGCCCTGGGTGGGCAGCTGGCCACCCGTCCCGGCCGAGGCCGACGGAGAGGGCGAGGCGGCGACTGCGCCGGGCGAGGCCGAGGCGCTCGGCGACGGTGATGCAGTGGCCGCAGGGCTGGCGCTCGGTTCTGCCGAGGCCGAGGGGCTCGCGCTCGCGCCGGCGGACGCCGACGCCGACGCATCCGGCGAGCCGGACGGGGCGACGGACGGGACCGGAGTGGCGGCGGGCGCCGCGGGCAGGAGCCGCGTGTCCTTCGTCCGGATCTCGATGTACCCGTCGCCGCTCTTCGTCGCGCTGGCTTCGACGCCCTGCGCCGCGAACACGTCCTCGACCTGCTGCGGCGTGACGTTCGGATCCTCGAACTGGATCGACCACACCGTGCCGCCCGTGAAGTCGATCGCGAACTGGAGGCCGGACCTGCCGCCGGTCATCGGACCCAGCAGGATCGCGATCAGCCCGGGGATCGTGAGCAGCAGCGAGAACGCGAAGAACCAGTTCCGCTTCCCGATGACGTCAAACACGCGAGCGGGCCTCTCCGCGGAGCGGACGGGCCGACGGACGCGCGAGGAACTCGGCCTCGGTCACGCCGTACAGGCTCGCCTTGCGGGCCCAGGGCTGCGCGACGACGACGCGCAGGATCGTCCGCGTGACGACGACGGCCGTGAACATCGACACGAGCACGCCGACGATCAGCACGAGCCCGAACCCGCGGATCGTGGACGAGCCGAACAGGAACAGGATCATCGCGGTGATCAGGCTCGACACGTTCGAGTCGAGGATCGAGTTCCAGGCCCGGTTGAAGCCGGCTTCGATCGCGGCAGGCAGGCTCTTGCCGACCCGCAGCTCCTCCTTCATCCGCTCGAAGATCAGGATGTTGGCATCGACGGCCATGCCGACCGAGAGCACGAAGCCCGCGACGCCGGCGAGGGTGAGCGTGACCGGGATGAGCCGGAACAGCGCGTATACGACGAGGGCGTAGATCACGAGCGCGATGCTCGCGACGACACCCGGCATCCGGTAGTGGACGACCATGAAGAACACGACCATGAGGATCGCGATCACGCCCGCGAGCAGGCTCTGCTGCAGGAACGCGTCGCCGAGCGTCGGGCTGACCGTGGTGTTGGCGAGCTCGCCGATCGGGAACGGCAGCTGGCCGAACTGGAGGATCGTGACCAGGTTCTGCGCCTCGGTGAGCGGGTAGCCGCCGATGCCGCCTGACTGGATCTCGACCTGGCCGTTGGGGATCGAGCTCTGGATGACCGGCGCGGTGATGACCTTGCCGTCGAGGACGATCGCGAAGTAGTCGCCGATGTGGTCGCCCGTGTACTGCCCGAACTTGTCCTTGCCCTCGCCGGTGAGCGTGAAGTTGACGGTGCGCTGGCCCGTCTCGTTCGCGCCGATCTGCGCGGCAGCGACCTGGTCGCCCGAGAACAGCACGCACATCTCGGTCGTCGTGTCGTCGCACTTCGTCGCGAGGACCTCGGGCGCGACCTCCTGGTCCTGGCCCATCTGCGCCTGGCCCAGCGGGACGAAGTCGAGGCGGCCCGTCGTGCCGACGAGGTCGCGGATCTGGTCGGGGTTCTGGACGCCGGGCATCTCGACGATGATCCGGTCCTGCCCCTGCACGACGACCTGGGGCTCGGCGACGCCCGACTTGTCGATCCGGTTGATGACGATCTGCCGCATGACGTTCAGGTCGTCTCGCGTCGGCGCCTTGCCCTCGGCCGGGAGCACCTGGTACTCGATCCGCAGCCCGCCACGGAGGTCGAGGCCCAGCTTCGTCTCGAGTCGACGGGTCGCCCCTTCGCTGCCGGGGAGCGGCAACGGCACGAAGTCGATCACGATCGCGACGATCGCGAGGGCAATGATGAAGAAGGGGGCTGCTCGTCGCATCGGGGCGGGATGATACAGGCCAGCGGCCCGTCATGCCGCAGACCCCCGCGGCGGCCGAGCCCCTGCTTCGCGACGGTCCTCTCAGCCGGGCGGCGAGCCGCCCTCGGGCAGCTCGCCCGCTCCGACGCGTGGCCCGCGGAACCGCAGATACAGCCATGCGCTCGCGAGCAGCAGCAGGCCCAGCGCGGCGAGGGACAGCACCCGGTATGCGACGTCGAGCGAGGCCAGATCGAAGATGAAGACCTTGGCCGTCGCGAGCGCGAGCAGGCCGAGGCCCGCATCGCGCACGATCGCCCGCTGGGTGACGAGCCCACCGACGAGGGCGAGGACGCCAAGCGCCATCCACAGGACGCTCAGCGCGACCTGTGCCTGCTTCGCCAGCTCCTCGTCGGCGACCGACCCGCCGGTCGCGCCCTGGAACGCGGCCACGACCCCGATCGATGTGCCGTACGCAACCGTCGCCGCTGCGCCGAGCCCGAGCGCGGCCCGCCAGGCCGGGCGCGGCGCGACCCGCGCCGCCCCGAGCAGCAGGAGCGCGATCGACGCGAAGGACAACGCCCACGCGGGGAGCAGCTCGGCGGGCGGTGGACTCTCGACGACGAGCCGCGACGGCGGCGCGACGACCGTCACGGCGGCGAGGGCGGCGAGACCCCCCAGCCCGATCGCGAACCACTCGAGGGCACGTCGGTAGGCGGCCTCGCGCG
>DATFQL010000260.1:0-16182 GCA_035264305.1 Candidatus Limnocylindrales bacterium
ACATCCATCGTCCGCGAGCTGCTTGCGACGACGGGGGCGCAGACCGTGTGGGACCTGGGGGCGAACACCGGCCGCTACAGCCGGGTGGCCGCCGAGGGCGGCCGGCGAGTCCTCGCATTCGACATCGACCCGGCCGCAGCCGAACGCAACTATCGCCAGATCCGCCAGGAAGGCCGGACGGACATCCTGCCGCTCGTGATGGACCTTGCGAACCCGAGCCCCGGCGTGGGCTGGGCGAGCGGCGAGCGGCAGTCCCTGGTCGATCGCGCCGACGCCGACGCGGTGCTCGGACTCGCCCTCATCCACCACCTGGCGATCTCCCGCAACGTGCCGCTGTGGATGCTGATGGACCTGTTCGCGACGCTGGCGGAGTGGGCGGTCATCGAGTTCGTTCCCAAGGACGACCCGATGGTCAGGCACCTGCTTGCCACCCGCGAGGATGTCTTTCCCGACTACACCCTCGACGGGTTCCGCGCAGCAGCGATGGGCCGCTTCACGATCGTCGCGGAGCGACCGATCGACGAAAGTCCCCGCGTCCTGTTCCTCCTGCGGCGCCGCTGACGAGACGGTCGGCTGCGGGCGGTCAGGGCGGCGGCAGGCGGTCCGTGATCTCGAGCAGGTCGTAGGGCCGGTTGTACGTCCCCTCGAGCGCGAACACCCGATCTTCGCGGAGCTCGTAGTCGAGCCCGAAGTAGTCGCGGAACAGCAGCGGGAACGTGTTGATGCTGGTGAGCTCCGGGTAGATGCCGACCTTCCGATCGCCCGGAACGAACCACGCGTTCATGATCCCGAACTTGATCTCGAGCTGCTCGGTCGAGGCGTCGTGCCAGTCCCACGTGGTCGTCCGCGTCGCCCGGTATTCGGGCGTCTCGGGTCCCTCGTCGGCCTGCAGGATGATGATCGGACGGCGATCCTCGGGCAACGCGAGGAGGCCGCCGATGATCTCGCGCAGCCTCGTGTTCGCGTAGGCGAGCTGATCGCGGAACAGCGTCTCACTGTCGCGGCCCTGCATCTCCGCGGCGGTCAGGAAGTGGCCATCCCGGGCGTGCACGTACGGCGGGTGTGGCAGCAGGATGTGGGTGAACACGAACTTCGGCCCGGGCTCGTCCTTCACGCCGGTCACGGCGGCGAGCCCGTACTGGTTGTTCTCCCAGTGCCGGGTCCTCGCGTTCACCGTCCCTCCGCCGAACGCGCGCAGGATTCGCGGCATGGCGCTCGCCTCCAGGAGGGACGCGGTGAACTCATCCGGGCTGGGGGTGTGAAGGTTCACATCGGCCAGCGGACTGCTGCGCGTCGGGGTCCACCACGAGCCGATGTTGATGTAGCGGTAGCCGAGCGCCTTGAACTGCTGCGCGACGACAGACGACTTGATCATGCCCGAGAGGAACGCCTGGCTCCTGGTATCCGGTCCGGGAACCCCGGGCATGTCGAGGAGGTGGGTCATCTGCGACGTCGTGGCGATCGACAGGCTCGTCTTCACGTAGTTGGGATGCGCGTTGTCCAGGACGGTGAAGCCCTGCTCGCGAAGCCACGGGGTGAGGTCGTTGTCGATCCCGTACAGCAGGTCGAGTGCCCGGTCCGACCCGTAGCGATCGAAGATGAACCAGTAGACGTCGCGCTTCGGCGCGTCGGTCGAGGTGGCCAGGGCCGGGTTCTGCACGGTGGCCTCGCTCGAGCCGGCATTCGTGAGCTCGAACGGCACGATCTGCACCAGCGTGACGGCAATCAGGATCGCGCCGAACGCCGTCAGTGCGTTGCCCAGCCGTTCGAGGTGCCGGGCGGGCAGCAGAAACGCCAGGATCACGGCCAGGGCGATCGCCGTGGCCCAGGCAAGCTGGGGTGCCACCGACGGGAGGTCCAGGGCCCGCGAAACGCGCGTCGCGTGACCGTACACGAGCAACCCGACGATCAGCGGCGTGAGGAGCAGCGCGGCTCGTCGAACGTCACGCAGGACGAAGCCGAGCGCGATCGTGAGCAGCGCCGCGGCGGCCATCGCCACGAGCAGCGGCGGGATGACGTCCCCGGCTTCGGTCTCGGTCAGGTTGCGGGACCACAGGAACAGCACCGGGTACGCGGCGAACAGGACCGGATGGATCGCACTCCGCCAGGTCGGCGCCCTCGACATGCGCGTTCGTGCGTCACGGGCCGCGTCGTCCTGCGGCATCACCCTCGCGTCGGCCTCGGTCATCGGCGAGATGATACGCGGAGCAGACACGGATGCTTGGGGCCGTGCGGCCGGCCGTCCCCGGGCACTGACCACGGGCCCCAGGATCAACGCGGGGACGGGGCTACTCGTCGGCGCGCCCGGACCGGGCAGGGCCCGGCGCTCGTGTCTGCGGCGCGCTCCGCAAAGGCTCCACGACACCGGGCCGACGTCGTATCACGCGCACGTGTCAGTCCCTTCCAGCGAGTGCCCTGCAACGCGGCGGGACCCTCCTGCGAGACGGCCGACGTGCGCCACCGCCGAGCATCGCTCGCGTCCCGGCCCTCACGAGCGGGCCGGCGCGACGGAGGATCGCCCATGGCTTCAGGCTCTCAGGACGAGGCAGCGGTCACGCGCCACGCCGCCCAGGCCCTTCCCCGCGCCCGCGTCTGGCGCGACTACAGCCTGTCGATCGCGCTCGCGATCACGTTCGCGATCGTGTTCCTGGCCCACACGATCGTGGGCTACTGGCAGTACGCCGCGGATCAGCAGAGCCACGGCGACACGCCCACGGTCTTCGGCGAGTCGGGCTATGTCGTGTACTGGGGCGAGTGGACCCTGCAGAACTGGCAGTCGGAGGTCATCCAGTCACTCCTCATCGTGCTGTTCACGACGTGGTTCATCCACAAGGGCAGCGCCGAATCGAAGGACTCCCAGGAGCAGATGCAGCGGTCCCTCGACCGGATCGAGCAGCGCCTCGACCTGCTCGAGCCGGCGAAGCGCAAGAGCTAGGAGGCCGCAATGCATTCGGCACCGGAACCGAGAGCGCCGGGGTTGGGGGCGACCCGCGATGCCATCGACGATCCGTGGGGACCACGAACGCCCCATCCGGGCTCGGCCGCGATCGACTGGCCGACGCGGGTCGACGCCAGGATCACCGCGCAGCCCGAACGCTGGGTCCACTCGGTGTGCGTCCTGTGCTCGACGGGCTGCGGCATGGATGTCGCGGTCGCCGACGGTCGACTCGTCGGCGTCCGCGGACGCGCCGAGGACCGTGTCAACCACGGGCGGCTGGGTCCGAAAGGCCTGCACGGGTGGGAGGCGAACCAGACCGCCGACCGGCTGACCCGGCCGCTGGTCAGGCGGCACGGGGAGCTGGTCGAGACGAGCTGGGACGAGGCGCTCACGCTGGTGACGACCAAGGCGCGTGAGGCTCGCGAGCGCCACGGCAAGGGCGCCGTGGGGTTCTACAACTCGGGCCAGCTGATGCTCGAGGAGTACTACACGCTGGCGGTCCTGGCCGAGGCCGGCTTCGGCACGGCCAACGTCGACGGCAACACGCGCCTGTGCACGGCGACCGCATCGACGGCCCTCATCGAGTCGTTCGGGACCGATGGTGCGCCCGGATCGTTCCGCGACTTCGACCTCACTGACGCCATGTTCCTCGTCGGGCACAACATGGCCTCGACCCAGACCGTGCTCTGGTCACGCGTCCTCGACCGGCTCGACGGCCCGAACCGACCCCGTCTCGTCGTCGTCGACCCGCGTCCGACCGTCCCGGCCCGTCGAGCCGACGTCCACCTCGCGCCGCGTCCCGGGACGAACGTCGCGCTGCTGAACGGCCTGCTCCGTCTCATCATCGAGCGCGGATGGATCGACAGCGCGTTCGTCGAAGCGCACACGACGGGCTTCGAGGAGCTGGTGACGACGGTGGACCCGTGGACGCCGGAGCGGGTCGAGACGGTGGCCCGGGTGCCAGCCGCGCGACTCGAGGAAGCGGCCGAGATCCTCGGCACCTCGCCGACGCTCGTGTCGACCTGCCTGCAGGGTGTCTACCAGTCCCTCCAGGCAACCGCGGCGGCGGTCCAGGTGAACAATCTGCACCTCGTGCGGGGCCTCATCGGCAAGCCGGGCGCCACCGTGTTCCAGATGAACGGGCAGCCGTCCGCGCAGAACACCCGCGAGTGTGGCGTCAACGGGGAGTTCATCGCCTTCCGCAACTGGCACAACCCCGATCACCTCGCCGACACCGCCCGCGTCTGGAACGTCGAGCCGTCGACCCTCCCCGCCTGGACGCCCCCGACCGACGCGATGCACATCTGGCGCTACTGCGAGACGGGCCAGATCCGGTTCCTGTGGATCATGGCCACCAACCCCGCCGTCTCGCTGCCGGAGCTCGGACGGATCCACCGGATCCTCGAGGCCGAGGAGCCGTTCGTCGTCGTCACCGACGCATGGCTCACGGAGACGGCGCGGCGAGCCGATGTCGTGCTGCCCGCCGCGATCTGGGCGGAGAAGACCGGCTGCATGACGAACGCCGATCGGACGGTGCACCTGTCCGACAAGGCCATCGAGCCACCGGGCGACGCCCGGCCGGACCTCGAGATCCTGCTCGAGGTTGCGCAGCGCATGGACTTCCGCGACCGGGACGGCCAGCCGCTGATCACCTGGCGCGACGCGGAGGGTGCCTTCGAGGCTTGGAAGGCGTGCTCGAAGGGGCGGCCATGCGACTACAGCGGCATGACCTACGCGAAGCTGCGGGAGCGGTCGTCGATCCAGTGGCCGTGCAACGAGGAGCATCCCGAAGGCCGTGAACGACTGTACGAGGACGGCGTCTTCAACACCTCCCCGGACTACTGCGAGACGTACGGCCACGACATCACGACCGGTGGCGCGTACGAGCCGAACGAGTACGCGGCGATGGATCCGGGCGGTCGCGCGTTCATCAAGGGGGCCGAGTACCTGCCCCCGCCCGAGGAGCCGGACGACGAGTACCCGATGCTGCTCACGACCGGGCGCGTCACCTACCACTTCCACACGCGTACGAAGACGGGCCGCGTGCCAGCGCTCGCCGCTGCGGCGCCGGAGACATTCCTGGAGATCCATCCCGATGACGCGGCACGGCTGCACATCGAGGAGGGGGACGAGGTCGAGGTCGGCTCGAGGCGCGGGTCTGCCTTTGCGCCGGCCCGCCTGACCGGCATCGAGCCCGGCGTCGTCTTCATGCCGTTCCACTACGGCGACTGGGACGAGCCCGGGCGGGAACGGGCCGCGAACCGCCTGACGATGACGGGCTGGGATCCGGTCAGCAAGCAGCCCCACTTCAAGTACGCCGCCGTCCGGTGCCGCCCAACGGGTCGCCGAGCGGAGACGAATGCTCCGCGCCAGGCCGCCGAGGCCGAGCCCCTGGCCGCGCCCGCGGGAGGCAGGCGATGACCGCGTCGGAGACACACCGTCGGACACCCTCCCCGACGGGTGCGGGACCGAGGACAGCGGCCCCGCTGCCGGCCGCCGGCACGAGCGAGGCAATCCGGGGCCAGGTCGCGCGGTTCATCGGCCTCGCGCAAGGGACCGAGGCCCAGCTGCGCGATGCCCTGTTGCTCGTGGCCGAGCGCCACGAGCGGGACTACGACGTCAGCCGTGGCGCGACGCTGATGGCGGGCTGGCGGACGCTCCATCTCGACTGGCTCGAGCCCATCGAGGGCCGCTATGGCAGCGTGCCGGCCGAGCGACCCGAGAAGCTGCGGGCGGCGCTGCTGGGCGGCACGCGCGTCGGTGGGATGGGCCTGCTCGACGACCTCCGCGACATCGCGCTCCTGACCGAGGAGTCACAGACGACCTGGACGATCCTCTACCAGGGCGCGCGCGAGCTGGAGGACACCGAGCTCCTGCGCGTCGCCGCGGACGCTCGCGAGCACGACGTGCGGACGCTCCGGTGGCTCAGGACGTTGATCAATCATTCGGCGCCCGAGGTCCTCGCGGTGGCGATCGACCCGTCGAAGGAGCTCGAGGCATCGCTGCCGAAGGCCGCCGACCGGGTCGCGTCCGTCCCCGACCCGCTGTGGGGCCCCCTGGCGGGCATGGCAGTGCTGGCGGTTCCGGCCGTGGTGTCGCTCGCGGCCGGCGCTCCGCTCCTGTTCCCGAGCCTCGGGCCGACGGCCGCGCTCGTCGCCGTCGAGCCGGCGAGCCCGGCGTCGCGCGCGTGGAATGTCGTGGTCGGCCACGCAGGCGGCATCCTCGCGGGGTTCGCCGGGCTCGTCGTGTTCGGTGCGCTCGACGCGCCCACGCTCTTCACCGACAAGGTGCTCGATCCGGGCAGGGCGTGGGCGTCCGTGCTCGCGCTGGGGCTCACGATCCTCGTGGGGATGCTCCTGCGTGCGAACCACCCGCCGGCGGCCGCCACGACGCTGCTCGTGTCGCTGGGCGGGATCCGGACCGCCGACGACGTCCTGCACCTCGCAGTCGGCGTCGTCCTGGTCGCGATCGCCGGCGAGCTGCTGCGCCGCGTCCGGCTCCAGCGGATGAGCCCGGCGGAACGTGCAGCGCCTCCCGGTGGCCTCGTCGAGGCGTGGATCCGGGACCGCCGCGAGTCCGTCTTCGAGCGCCCGCCCGGCTAGGAACGTCCGCCGAGTCAGCGCGGGCGGCTGCCGTCGCTCAGCCGGCTACGACGGCCCCTGTCGGTGACTTGCCCTTCGGCCAGTAGAGCTCCGTCTTGACATGCAGCTCCGGGAACCCGCGGCCGAGCAGGATCGCCTCTGCGTTGATGATCATCTCGGGGTTGCCGCAGATATAGACGACGGTCCGCTCCGGCTCGAGGCCGTGCTCGCGGCAGACGTCCTGGATGACCTGCTCCGCACGCCCGGTGCGGCCCGCCCAGGCCGCATTTCGCGGGTCCGAGGCGCGCGAGATCGTCGGCTCGTACGTCAGCCGGTATGCGGGGTCGGCCTGCCAGGCCTCGAGCTCGGGGCGATAGCCCAGCTCGTCCGCGTACGAGCACCCGTTGACCAGCACCGTGCGGCGGCCGTCGCCGTGCGCCATCGTCTCGCGGATCATCGAGATGAACGGGGCGATCCCCGTCCCGGTCGAGATGTAGAGGTGCGTCCGGTCGTCGGCGGGCTCGAGCATGAAACGGCCCTTGGGGCCGATCATCCGCATCCGGTGGCCGATCGGGAGCCGCCACAGTGCGGCGGTGAACCGCAGGATCGGGACGAGGCGGACGAACAGCTCGTAGCCCTCGGTGTCCGCGACGGATGGCGGCGAGGCCACGGAGTAGGGCCGCTGGAGCATCTTGCCGTCGGAGATGACGCCGGTCGTCATGTACTGGCCGCTCTCAAACGGCGTCGCCGGGCCATCGAACTTGACCCAGAAGTAGGCGAGGTCGTCGGTGAGGTCGACCCGCCTCACCAGCGTGGCGTTGTACGCATCCGCCTCGGGCGCGATGACGCGCGTGTCGTCGTGATCGGTCACCGGTTGCCGCTCCTGCTGGCCGAGATCCGGGCGTGCGCCGTGCCGGACGGCGGCCGCGGGCCGCCGACGTGCGCGGCCAAGTGTAGCCCGCACCGCGGTCGATACCGCGTCGTGCCCGGTGCCGGGCGCGCGGCACGCGAGGTTGCCCCGCGAGGTTGCCTGGCCCGAGCGCGGCGGCGCATTCGGCCAGCTGTCGGAACCCGCTCGGGACCGGGCGTGGAACGGGGCCGGGCGTACAATCCGGGCCACCCACCGCGATGCGTCCCGCGGGCCGCTGCACACGAGGGCCGCCCGCCTGCCAGCCAAGGAGCCCGCCACGATGGCCCACGCCACTGCGACCAGCCTCGACCGTCCGCACGCCGCCGCGAAGCGCTACATCTACGCGTGGGGGGCCGGCACCGCCGAAGGCAACGGGTCGATGAAGGATCTGCTCGGCGGCAAGGGCGCCGGCCTCGCCGAGATGACGCTCGCCGGCCTGCCGACGCCGCCCGGGTTCACCATCACGACCGAGGCGTGCAACGACTACTTCGCGAGCGGCGGGCAGCTCCCGGACGGCCTGTGGCAGGACGTCCTCGACGCGATGAAGGAGGTCGAGGAGCGCTCGGGGAAGGGCTTCGGCGATCCGGCCAACCCGCTTCTCGTGTCGGTGCGCTCAGGCGCGAAGTTCTCGATGCCCGGGATGATGGACACCGTCCTCAACCTCGGACTGAACGACGAGACGCTGCACGGCCTGATCGCGCTGTCGGCCGACGAGCGCTTCGGATGGGACGCGTATCGCCGGTTCATCGGGATGTTCGGCCGGATCGTCATGGACGTGAAGGCGGAGCGGTTCGACGAGCCGCTCGAGGCGCGCAAGCGCGGTCACGGACCGGACGCCAAGGACACCGACCTCACCGTCGACGACCTGCGGGTCCTCGTCGAGGAGTACAAGCAGGTCGTTCGCGAGGACACCGGCCGGGAGTTTCCGACCGATCCGTACGAGCAGCTCGACCTCGCGATCAAGGCCGTGTTCGCGAGCTGGTTCGGCAGGCGCGCGAACGACTACCGGAACAGCCAGAAGATCGCCCACGACCTCGGCACGGCGGTCAACGTCGTGACGATGGTGTTCGGGAACATGGGCGACGACTCGGGCACCGGCGTCGCGTTCACCCGCAACACCTTCGACGGCACGAAGGAGCTGTACGGCGAGTACCTGACCAATGCCCAGGGCGAGGATGTTGTCGCCGGCATCCGGACGCCCGAGAAGATCAGCCAGCTCAAGGCAGCGATGCCCGAGGCGTACGAGGAGTTCCTGCGCATCGGCAACCAGCTCGAGGCGCACTACCGCGACGTCCAGGATCTCGAGTTCACGATCGAGAAGGGGCGTCTGTACATGCTCCAGACGCGGATCGCGAAGCGGACCGCCGCGGCCGCTGTGAAGATCGCGGTGCAGATGGTCGACGAGGGCGTGATCACCAAGCAGGAGGCGGTCGAGCGCATCGAGCCCGCGCAGGTGGACCAGCTGTTGCGGGCGACCTTCGACCAGGGCGCGCTCCACGGGGCGACCAAGGTCGTGAACGGGCTCAACGCGTCCCCGGGAGCGGCGGTGGGGCGAGCGGTGTTCGATGCCGACACCGCGGTCGAGTGGGTCGAGCGGGGCGAGCCCGTGATCCTCGTGCGGGTCGAGACGTCGCCCGACGACTTCCACGGCATGGCGGTCAGCCAGGGAATCATCACCGCCCGCGGCGGCGCGACGTCGCACGCGGCCGTCGTCGCCCGCCAGATCGGCAAGCCGTGCGTCGCCGGTTCCTCGGACCTCCTCGTCGACTACTCCAACAAGCAGGCCCACTGCAACGTGACCGGGACCGAGTTCAAGGAGGGCGACTGGGTCAGCCTCGACGGCTCGTCGGGGGCGCTGTACCTCGGCGCGCTGCCGACTGTGGAGGCGAGGTTCGAGGACCAGCCCGAGCTGCAGCAGGTCCTGGGCTGGGCCGACGAGATCCGCCGCATGGGCGTGTGGACGAACGCCGACAAGCCCGAGGAGGCCGCGCAGGCCCGGAGCTACGGGGCGCAGGGCATCGGGCTCTGCCGCACCGAGCACATGTTCCGCGAGGGCGACCGCCTCGAGATCGTGCGCGGCGCCATCCTCGTCGCGAACGAGGCGACGCGGGCGAAGGCCAAGGCGACGGCGAACGGCACGCTGACCGCAGCCGAGCAGGAAGCGGTGACGACGTTCGATGCCGCGATGGCCAAGCTGGAGGGTCTCCAGCAGGGCGACTTCGAGGGCATCTTCCGCGCGATGGACGGCCTGCCCGTCGTCGTCCGGCTGATCGACCCGCCGCTCCACGAGTTCCTCCCGAACCTCGAGGAGCAGCTGGTCAAGGTGACCCGCGCCGAGGAGCACGGCGGCGCGTCCGAGGAGGACAAGCGGCTGCTCGCGACGATCAAGTCGATGCACGAGCAGAACCCGATGCTGGGGCTCCGTGGCTGCCGCCTCGGGCTGATGATCCCCGACTTCGTGAAGATCCAGACCCGGGCGATCCTCAACGCCCAGGTCGCCGTGCGCAAGGCGGGGGGCAACCCGATCGCGAAGATCATGATCCCGCTCGTGGGGCACGTGAACGAGCTCGCGGAGACCCGGCGGATCCTCGAGGCGGAGGCCGAGGCCGTCCGGCAGGCGGCCGGCGGGATCGACGTCGACTACAAGTTCGGGACGATGATCGAGGTGCCGCGCGGGGCGCTGACCGCCGACGAGATCGCCCACCACGCCAGCTTCTTCAGCTTCGGCACGAATGACCTGACCCAGATGACGTTCGGCTACAGCCGCGACGACGCCGAGGGCGGGTTCCTGCTGAAGTACGTCGAGGACGGGATCCTCCCGGTCAACCCCTTCCAGACGCTCGACGACGCCGTCGCGGGCCTGATGAAGATCGCGGTGGACAAGGGACGCTCCGCTCGCCCGGATATCGAGCTGGGCATCTGCGGCGAGCATGGTGGCGATCCCGAATCGATCCACAAGTGCGAGCGCATCGGCCTGGACTACGTCTCGTGCTCGCCGTTCCGCGTCCCGGTGGCGCGGCTGGCGGCCGCACAGGCCACGCTGGGCTCCGCGGTCGACAAGTAGCGCGCTCGCGCGTCCGGCTTTGGCCGTGGCGCTGAGACCTGCACATCCCCGCCGCACACGCGTCCTCGGTGCAAGGCGACGACGGTCGCGTGTCCGGGGCACGCTTCGGCTCGCGAGTAGGATTCGGGGATGGGTGAGCATCCCGGGCAGGCCGGCCCGCATCGCGTCGTCATCATCGGCGGCGGCTTTGCCGGGCTGTATGCGGCGCGGGAGCTGCGGAAGGCGGGGGACGCCGTCGAGATCACGCTCGTCGATCGGCGGAACCACCACCTGTTCCAGCCGTTGCTGTACCAGGTTGCGACCGGTGCCCTCTCACCGGGCGAGATCGCCCAGCCGCTGCGCTCCATCTTCCGCAAGCAGAAGAACACCACCGTGCTGCTCGGCGAGGCGGTCCGCATCGATCCCGAGCGGCGCGAGGTCGTGCTCTCGGATGGCGGGCCGATCCCCTACGACACGCTCATCGTCGCCACCGGCGCCCGGCACAGCTACTTCGGGCATGACGAGTGGGCCCCCTACGCACCGGGCCTCAAGACGATCGATGATGCGACCGAGATCCGTCGCCGAATCCTGATCGCGTTCGAGGCCGCCGAGCGGGAGGCCGTCGCCGAGCTCCGGGACGCGTGGATGACGTTCGTGATCGTCGGCGGCGGGCCGACGGGCGTCGAGCTCGCAGGCGCGCTGGGCGAGATCGCGAACGACACGCTGCGCGCCGACTTCCGCTCGATCCGCCCCCAGGACGCGCGGATCTACCTCGTCGAGGCGCTCGATCGGATCCTGCCGACCTATCCGGCGAAGGCATCCGCGTCCGCGGTGCGGCAGCTCGAGAAGCTCGGCGTCACGGTCCGGACGGGCACGAAGGTCGTCCACATCGACGACCTGTGCGTGCGGGTCGAGACCGCCGGTGGTGAAGAGGAGATCAAGGCGCGCACCGTGCTGTGGGCCGCGGGAGTGCTGGCGTCGACGTTCGGCAGGACGGTCGCCGCGGCCGTCGGTGCCGGGACGGACCGGAACGGCCGGATCCGCGTCGACGAGCACCTGACGATCCCCGGCCACCCCGAGATCTTCGTGCTCGGGGACGCGGCCGTGCAGCCGTGGACGCCCGAGAAGCCCGTCCCCGGCGTTGCACAGGGCGGCATCCAGCCGGGTACCTACGCCGCCGATGCGATCCGACGGCGGCTGGGGGGCGAGGTCGTCCGCCCGTTCCGATTCCAGAACCGCGGCGACGTGGCGGTCATCGGGCGCCTGTCCGGCGTGACCAATATCCCGTGGCTGGGGCCGCTAGGCCGCCAGTCCGGGTTCATCGCCTGGATGCTCTGGCTCGGCATCCACATCCTGTACCTGATCGGCTTCGCGAATCGCATCGTCGTCACGACCCGCTGGGCGTTCTCGTTCCTGACCAGGGGTCGCTCGACCCGGCTGATCACGGGAACGCCGCTGCTCCCCCCGATCGAGGAGCCCGAGCCGCCGGCCTGATCCGTACCGGCCGCGTGGCCGCCCGCCTACGGGTCGTGGCGCGCCGCCTCGTCAGCTGAACCGGTGTCCTCGAACATCACGATCTGGCGCGCCGCCTGCCCGGCACGCAGCCGGTCGAACGCGTCATCGAGCTCGGCGAGCGGCAGGCGGCGGTCGATCAGGCGGTCGACCGGCAGCTTCCCTTCGAGGTACCACTCGGCGTACTTCGGGAAGTCGAGTGCCGCAACGGCCGACCCGTAGTTCGAGCCGATGATCCGCCTGGCACCATCCACGAACGGGAACCCCTCGAACCCGACAGTCTGTCCGAACGCCGGCATCCCCACGAGCACCGCAGTCCCGCCGGGCGGCAGCGCGGCGATCGCCTGCTCCATCGTTGCGGGCAGCCCGATCGCCTCGAACACGTAGTCCGGCCCGCCGTCCCCGGCCGCGTCGCGGATCGAGGCGACGGTGCGCGCGGGATCGGTCCGGTTGGCGAGCACCGTGTGGGTCGCCCCGAGGTCCTGCGCGAGGTCGAGCTTCGCAGGATTGGTGTCGACGGCGACGATCCGCGACGCGCTCGCGAGGACGCCCCCCATGACGCACGAGAGCCCGACGCCGCCGAGCCCGATGACGGCGACTGTCGCCCCCGGCGGAACCGCCGCGGTCTTCAGCACGGCGCCCACTCCGGTCGACACCCCGCACCCGATGAGCGCCGCGACCTCGTGGGGCACGCCATCGGGGAGCGGCACGACCGCCGTCGCCGGGACCACCTGCCGGCTTGCCATCGTCCCGATCGCGCAGTACGTGAGCACGGGCGTCCCGTCGGCGCGCCTGGTCCGGCTGGTCCCGTCGGCCATCGCGTGGCGCAGCGACGGGGAGCGGCGGCACAGCCACTGCCGGCCGCGCTGGCATTCACGGCAGGCGAGGCATGGCGCGTACCAGCTGAGCACCGCGCGCCGGCCGACGAGCGACGGGTCCATCCCCGGCACGCCCACCGCCTCGATGACGCCCGCACCCTCGTGGCCCATCACGATCGGCCCGGGGCGCTGCCACTCGCCGTCCCGGACGTGCAGGTCGCTGTGGCAGACCCCGGACGCGGTCATCCGGATGAGCACCTCGCCGGGCTGCGGATCGTCGAGCTGCAGGCGCTCGATGACCGGCGCGACGCCGGCCCGCTCGATGACGGCTGCCTCGATCTCGCGCATCGTCCTCCTCGCGTCGTCGCCCGCGGGCTCGGCCGCTCAGCCGGTGTTCTGGAGCCCGGCGGCGATGCCGTTGATCGTCGCACCCACCACGTTGCGCAGCGTGGTCGCCTCGGCGGGCGAGACGTCCGGCCGGCGGAGCCGGCCGAGCAGCTCCACCTGGATCGCGGACAGCGCGTCGATGTACGGGTTGCGGAGCTCGATCGACCGGGCGAGCATCGCGTGCCCGGCGAGCAGCCGGTCGCGGCCGGTCACCAGGAGGAGCAGCCGGACGGACCGGGCGAACTCGGCCTCGATCATCGACCGGATCTCGGTCGCATCGCCCCCGTCGGCGAGGTTCGCGTACGCGTGGAACGTCCCGAGGTCGGCCTTCGCCAGCGACTGCTCGGCGTTGTCGAGGACGGAGGCGAAGAACGGCCAGGTGCGGTAGAGCGTCGCGAGGTGCCCGACGACGTCACGGCCACCCCGCGCCGTGACCGCCTCGAGCGCGGTGCCGAGCCCGTACCAGCCGGGGAGGTTCGCCCGCGCCTGCGACCAGGCGAAGACCCACGGGATCGCGCGCAGCGCCCGGATGTCGGGCGGGGCGGAGCGGCCGGCGTGGGCCGCGGCCCGGGACGACGGCCGCGAACCGAGGCCAAGGCCGGGGATGAGGTCGATCGGCGTGACGGCCTGGAAGAACGCCGCGAAGCCCGGACGATCGACGAGGGCGCGGTACGCCGTGCGCGAGATCGCAGCGAGCTCGGTCATCGTGTCCGCCCCGGCCGCGGCGGCGTCGAGCGACTCCTGCTCGTGCTGGGGCGTCGAGGCCAGCAGGACCGCGGCCGTGACCTGCTCGAGGTGCCGCTGTGCGATCGTCGCGTCCGCGTAGTGCGCGGCGATCACCTCGCCCTGCTCGGTGAACTTGAGGCGGCCGCCGACCGACCCGGGCGCCTGGGCGAGGATCGCCCGACCCGCAGGCCCGCCGCCCCGGCCGATCGCCCCGCCTCGACCGTGGAACAGCGTCAGCGCGATGCCGTGCGCGCGCGCCGTCGCGACGAGCGCCTCCTGTGCCCGGTAGAGCAGCCAGTTCGCGGCGAGGAAGCCGCTCTCCTTGCTCGAGTCGGAGTACCCGAGCATGACCTCCTGGTTGTCGCCGCGTTCGTGGACGTGCGCCCGGTACGCGGGATCGGCGAGGAGCCGGTCGAGCAGCTCGGCGGCCCCGGCCAGGGCCTCGGCCGACTCCAGCAGCGGGACGACGTCGAGCACGGGCTCCGCGGCCGGGACGTCGGCGAGCGCCGGGACGGGACGTCCGAACGGCTCCGGCTGTCCCGCTCGCCTGGCGAGCTCGAGCACGATCGCGACGTCCTCGGGGCTCGTGGTGAATGAGATGACGTAGCGCTGACACGCGGCGATGCCGAGCCGCGCCTGGACGCGCGCAATCCCGCGGAATGTCGCGAGCACCTCGGCGAGGGTCACCCCGGCGGACACCTCGTCGTCGGGGCCGGCACCCGCGTCGAGCGCCCGGATCGCCGCGCGATGGACGTCTGCATGCTGGCGGACCTCGAGCGAGGCGAGGTGGAAGCCGAACGTCGCGAGCTGCCAGCGAAGGTCCGCGAGCTCGCCGTGCGCCACCCGCCCCAGCCCGTCCGCGACGAGCGCGTCCTGGACCACGGCGAGCTCGGCGTCGAGGGCGCCGGCGTCGGCATACCCACCCGTCCGCGGCGCCGTCTCGCCGGTCAACGCCGCGCGGGTGCGCCGGACCCGCTCGGCGATCGCGCCGAGCCGCTGCCGATACGGCTCTTCGGGAAAGCGGCGCCGCAGCTGGCGCACCGTCTCGGGGAGCTGCTCGGCGTCGAGCGCGAGCGCGTGGTCGAGCGCCCGGTCCACATTCGCCGGGGCGACGCGGCCCGCGACGGTCTGCATCAGCCGGGCCGCAACGGCTTCGTAGCCGCGCAGCAGGTGGTCGGCCTGGAGCCGCGCGGCATGGAGGGTGGTGTCGCTCGTCACCCCCGGGTGTCCGTCGCGATCGGCGCCGATCCACGACCCGAAGCGCAGCACGGCGGGCGCCGCAACCGGGCGGGTGCCCGTACGTCCCGCGTCGGCGGCGTAGGCATTCGATGCTGCGCCAGGCCTCGACGCTGCCCGGCGCCGGGCGGTGGCAGCCCGGTCGGAGGCGGCATCGAGCGCCCGGTCGATCGCGCGTTCGAAGCCCGGGACCACGGTGAACAGCGTCTCGTCGAAGATCGCGAGCGCCGACCGCACCTCGTCGAGGGGCGTGGGCATCACGGCCCGCAGCCCGCTCGTGTGCCACAGGATCGAGATCTCCTCGCGCAGCCGACGCCGCAGGTCGGCGTCCTCGTCGGGCGTCGTGAGGGGGTGATCGAGCTCGTCCAGCAGGCGCCGGATCCGGCGCAGCGCGACGAGGAGCGTCCGGCGACGGGCCTCGGTCGGGTGTGCGGTCAGGACCGGGTGGACCACGACGTCCGCGACGAGGCGCCGGACCCCTGCGGCGCCGTGCGCCGGGAGGAGCCGCTCGACGGCGTCGGCGATCGAGTCGTCGATCGGACGGCCACGGGCCGCCCTCGCGCGCGTGCGCAGCACCCGGATCCGCTGACGCTCCTCCGCGAGGTTCACGAGCTGGAAGTAGAGCGTGAACGCCTTGGCGACCTCGGCCGCCGTGTCGAGATCAAGCGAGGCGATCTCGTCGGTGAGCCGCTCACGCTCGGCGCGGGGCGCGGCCACGACGGCGGGATCGCCGCGCCGGAGGGCGATGGTGCGCCGTCGGATCCGCTCGACGAGCTCGAACAGCTCCGGTCCCGCCTGCTCCGCGATGACCTGGCCCAGGAGCGCTCCCAGCAACCGCACCTCGCGCGCGAGCGGATCCCGCGCGCGGCCGAAGCCGGGCCCCGGCGGCTCCGCGGCGATCGCGGCGAACCGCGTGCCCGAACGCGATCGGAGGGCCCGGGCGGACCGGGCGGGATCGTGGGCCACGGCGTAAGGATGGGGGAGTGGGGTGGGTGCTGCCAGCCGGCGACGGTTACGGTTCGACTGCAAGG